>CAZSIO010000006.1:0-17953 GCA_964606865.1 uncultured Sideroxydans sp. | reverse complement strand
GTGCAGTGTTGCGGGTGGCAGAGCGCTTGATATGAATAATTTCGCACAGCGATTCATTTGGCCCCTCTCCCTCCGGGGGGGGGTTCCACCCGCAGGGGGTAGGCCGTGGTTGTACGGGGCCAAAGCATGTCCCGAGCTTGTCGAGGCGGCCCCAACAACACACGCACGGGTGGGGGAGAGCGTAGCGATGGGAGGCACCAGTGGCTAGATTGGATGCGTTGCTTCTGCTGTTGACGATCGCTTGCGCGTTAGGTGTTGTGACCTCCCAACACAAGGCGCGCAAGTTGTTTGTGACATGGCAGGACGAGAAGGAACGGGCGCAGCAAATGGATGTGGAGTGGGGGAAATTGCAATTGGAGCAGAGCACGCTGGTGGCGCCGGCGCGAGTGGAGAGAATTGCGCGCCAGCAATTGCAGATGCAAACGCCTGCCCAAGAACAGATGCGTTATGTGTACGCCGGCGACAAGGCGGGGGGGCAGCTGCGACACGTTACTGCGGAGCAGCCGATTGCGGGAGCAGCTGTCATGCCCCCCCTCCCGCACCAGACGCTTTCGCGCACCGTGTCGGGGGGGCGTCCGTGAATTACGCGCACTTGCCGCAGAGCGCTGCCCAGATCGCGCTGCCGGCCTGGCGCGCCCGCACCCTGTTCGTCTTGCTGCTGCTGGGCATGGGAGGTCTGTTCGCGCGCGCCGTTTATTTGCAGGGATTCCACAACGATTTTTTGCAGCAAAAGGGCGATGCCCGCTATTCGCGCGTGGTGGAGGTTCCCGCCCATCGCGGCATGATCACCGACCGCAACGGCGAGCCGCTGGCGATCAGTACCCCGGTGGACTCGGTGTGGGCCAGTCCGCCCGATGTCGCCGCCGATGCGGCACAACTGTACCAACTGGCGCGGCTGCTCGACACGAATGTTGGCAGTCTGAAGCAGCGCCTGTTCGACACCTCGCGTGAATTCGTTTATCTGAAGCGCCAACTGCCGCCCGATCAGGCGCGCCGGGTGGCGGCGCTGGGCATTCCCGGCGTGTCGTTGCAGCACGAATATCGCCGTTACTACCCTGGCGGCGAGGTTGCCGCACAGCTGCTCGGCTTTACCGACGTGGACGATAACGGCAGCGAGGGGATCGAGCTGGCGCTGCAGGATGTGTTGCGCGGCAAGCCCGGCAGCCAGCGCGTAATCAAGGATCGGCGCGGACGTATCGTGGAAGACGTCGCCAGTCTGCGCGCGCCGAAGGAAGGGGGCGACGTCGCGTTGAGCATCGATAGCAAGCTGCAGTTCGTCGCCTTCCGCGAAATCAAACAGGCCGTGATTGAGCAGCAGGCAAAAGGCGGGGCTATCGTGATCCTCGACGCCAAGAGCGGCGAAGTGCTGGCGCTCGCCAACTGGCCGGCTTACAACCCGAACAACCGTACCCGGCCGGCGATGGAGGCGATGCGCAATCGTGCCGTGACCGATCTGTTCGAGCCCGGCTCGACCATGAAGCCGTTCGCGATCGCCGCCGTGCTGGAAGAGGGCAAGTTCAAGCCGGGCACGCGTGTCGATACCGGCAACGGCAAGTTCACCATCGGCAATCGCACCATCCACGACACCCATCCCGCCGCGTTCCTGTCGGTGTCGGAAGTGTTGCAGAAATCGAGCAACGTCGGTGCGGCCAGGCTCGCCTTGTCGCTGTCGCCGCAAACCTTCTGGAGTCATTTGAGCCGCGCGGGGTTCGGTGCCGAGACCGGCTGCGGATTCCCCGGCGAAGCGACGGGAAGGCTGCGAAATTACAAGACATGGCGCCCGATTGAACAAGCCACCATGTCTTACGGCAACGGTATCTCGGTCAATCTTTTACAACTGGCGCGTGCCTATACGATTTTTGCCAATGATGGCGAATTGAAAACGATCAGTCTGCTCAAACAGGAGGGCTCGGCAAGCGGGAGCCCGGTGTACTCGGCGCAGACCGCGCGCGCGGTGCGCGACATGCTGGAACTGGTTGTGCAACCGGGCGGTACCGCGCCGCTGGCGCAGGTTCCCGGTTATCGCGTGGCGGGCAAGACGGGCACCGCGCACAAGCTGCAGAACGGGAAATATGTGAACCGTTACATCGCGTCATTCATCGGGATGGCGCCCGCCAGCGATCCGCGTTTGATCGTGGCGGTGATGCTGGATGAGCCGGGCGGCAAGGAATATTACGGCGGGCAGGTGGCCGCGCCGGTGTTTGCCAGCGTGGCGGGAGCCGCGCTGCGCGAGCTGGACATTCCCTACGATGCGCCGCTGGATAATGTGTTGCAGGTGGGCGGCCCGGTGGTGGGGGAAGAGACATGAACGCGCTCCGCCTCGATGAGTTGGCCAGCCTCGGCGTTACCCTCACCCGCCTGGTGGCGGACAGCCGTGATGTGCGGGCCGGCGACACCTTTGTGGCTTATCCCGGTGTCCACGCCGACGGCCGGCGTTACATCGCGCAGGCCGTCGCGCGCGGCGCCAATGCGGTGCTGTGGGAGACACACGAATTCAAGTGGGATCCCGCCTGGCGCGTGCCCAATCTGGGGCTGCATGATTTGCGTCAGCAGGCGGGATTCATCGCCGATCGCATCTATGGGCAACCGTCGCGCCAATTGCAGATGGTCGGCGTGACCGGCACCAATGGCAAGACCTCGATCAGCCACTGGCTGGCGAAATCCTTTTCCGCGCTGGAGCAAAAATGCGCGCTGATCGGCACGCTCGGCAACGGTTTCCAAGATGCCTTGCAGGCGAGCGCGAATACCACGCCGGATGCGCTGAAGGTGCATGAACTGCTGGCGCAATTTGTGCAGCAGGATGCGCGGGCGACGGTGATGGAGGTTTCCTCGCACGCGCTGGCGCAGGGGCGGGTCAACGGTGTGCACTTCGATGTGGCGCTGCTCACCAATCTGACGCGCGACCATCTGGATTACCACGGCGATATGCAGCACTACGCGGCCGCGAAGCGGCGGCTGTTCGACTGGGATCAGCTCGGCCATGCCGTCCTCAATCTGGATGATCCATTCGGGGCGGAACTCGCCGGGCAGTTGCGCGCGGGCGGTGCGGAAGTGGTCGGCTACGGCCTGCGGCAGGAATCGCTGGAACTGGCGCGAAATCTGGGCCTGCGTGGGGTGCACGGGGCGGTGCGGCGGGCGGATGCACAAGGGTTGGAAATCCTGTTGCATACCAGCTGGGGCGAGGCTGAACTGGATAGCCGTCTGCTCGGTCGCTTCAACGCCTCCAACCTGCTCGGTGCGCTCGCCGTGTTGCTGGTCAGCGAAATACCGATCGACGATGCCGTGCGTGAACTTGGCCTGCAGAAAGCAGTGGCGGGGCGGATGCAGGCCATGGGCGGCAAGGAAGCGCCGACGGTGGTGGTCGATTACGCCCACACCCCGGATGCGCTGGAGAATGTGCTGGGCACCTTGCGCGAAGTGTGCGCGGCGGACGGCAGACTTATTTGTATCTTCGGCTGCGGCGGCGACCGCGATCGCGGCAAGCGCCCGATGATGGGCAAAGTCGCCGACCGTTTTGCCGATGTGCGCATCCTCACCAGCGACAATCCGCGCAGCGAAGCGCCCGCTGCCATCATCGACGAGATCGCCGCCGGCATGGCGGGGAAATACCAGGTGATCGAGGATCGCGCCCGGGCCATCAGCGAAGCGATCGCGGGCGCGCGGGCGTGTGACACCGTGCTGATCGCGGGCAAGGGGCACGAGGATTACCAGGAGATCGCCGGGGTGCGCCAGCCCTTCTCCGACAGCGAGATCGCGCAACGCGCATTGAGTATATGGACACCGAAAGAAAGGTGGCCGACATGATGTCGCTCTCGCAAATCGCCCCAATTCTTCAGGGGCGCATCGAAGGGGAAGATGCGCAGTTCACTGCGGTCTCCACCGATACGCGCACGATCGCGCCGGGTGACTTGTTCATTGCACTCAAGGGCGAGCACTTTGACGGTGAGAAGTTCGTTGCCGAGGCATTGCGCGCTGGCGCAGTCGCCGCCGTGGTCAGCACGGCGGGCCACGAGCAGATGCGCCCAATCCAGAATTCCCAATCTCCCATCCTGGTGGTGGCAGACACGCGACTCGCCCTCGGTCAGCTCGCCGCGCATTGGCGCAGGCAATTCAATATTCCGCTGGTGGCCATCACCGGCAGTAACGGCAAGACCACGGTAAAGGAAATGCTGGCGGCGATTCTGCATCAGCATGCGGGCGGTGCGGAGTCTGTCCTCGCCACCCGCGGCAATTTCAACAACGATATCGGCCTGCCGCTTACGCTTCTCAAATTGCGCGACTCGCATCGCTACGCGGTGATCGAGATGGGCATGAACCATCCCGGCGAGATCGACTATCTGACCCGCATCGCGCATCCCGATGTGGCGCTGATCAACAATGCCAGCGGCGCGCATTTGCAGGGACTGGGTTCGGTGGAAGGGGTGGCGCGCGCCAAGGGCGAAATCTTCGCCGGGCTGGCTGCACAGGGCACGGCGGTCATCAACGCCGACGATCCGCATGCGGCATTGTGGCGCACGCTGGCCGGTCAACATGAGGTGCTGGATTTTTCCCTGGCACATGCAGCTGCCGTGCGCGGTTCATGGCGCGCACAGGGTTACGGCGGCGAGTTGCATCTCGACACACCCGCCGGCGAGTCGCACATCGCCCTGCAAGTGCCGGGCGAGCACAACGCGCGCAACGCGCTGGCGGCGGCGACCGCCGCACTGGCGCTGCGGGTGCCGCTGATCGCCATCGCCAAAGGCCTGGCAGCTTTCGCTGGTGTGGCCGGCCGCCTGCAACGCAAAGCGGCGCAGCGCGGCGCAACGCTGATCGATGATACCTACAACGCCAACCCGGCTTCGATGCACGCGGCGCTGGAAGTGCTGGCGCAGACCGCTGGCAAGCGCGTCTTTGTGCTCGGTGACATGGGCGAGCTGGGCGACGATGCGGCGCAGTTCCATCGCGAGATCGGCATCACCGCGCGCGAACTGGGAATCGAACGGCTGCTGGCGCTGGGCGCATTGAGTGCGCAGGCGGTGCAGGCGTTCGGTCCGGGGGCGGAGCATTTTGCCGAGATCGAAACCCTGCAACGACAACTCGCGGCGGAACTGGATGCGCAGACCACGGTGCTGGTGAAGGGCTCGCGCTTCATGAAAATGGAACGGGTCGTGCAAGCCTGCGCGACGGCACAGGAGGAAACATGCTGCTCGCACTAGCTCAATGGCTGGCTGATGACATCCGCACTTTTGCGGTGTTCAACTACATCACGCTGCGCGCGGTGCTGGCGGCGATGACCGCGCTGGTCATTTCCTTCATGCTGGGGCCGTGGACGATCCGCAAACTGGCGGCGATGAAGATCGGCCAGTCGGTGCGCAGCGACGGGCCGCAGACCCATCTGGTGAAAGCGGGCACGCCGACCATGGGCGGCGCGCTGATCCTGATGTCGGTTTCCATCACCACCCTGCTGTGGGGCGATCTGCATAACGCCTATGTCTGGGTGGTGCTGCTGACCACGCTCGGGGTCGGCGCCATCGGCTGGGTGGACGATTACCGCAAAGTCGTGCATCGCAATCCGGATGGACTGTCGGCGCGCAGCAAGATGTTCTGGCAATCGCTGATCGCGCTGGCGGTCGGTTTCTATCTTTGGCAGCACGCCACGCTGCCCGCACACACCGAGCTGATCGTGCCGTTCTTCAAGCATCTGGTCATCCCGCTCGGCATGGTCGGCTTCATCGTGCTGGTGTATCTCGTCATCGTCGGCAGCAGCAATGCGGTCAATCTCACCGACGGTCTCGACGGCCTCGCGATCATGCCGACGGTGATGGTGGCGGCGGCGCTGGCGATCTTTGCCTACGTCGCAGGCCATGCCGAGTTCGCCAAATACCTGGGCGAGCCGGCGATCCCCGGCGCGGGCGAACTGGCGGTGTTCTGCGCCGCCATCTCCGGCGCGGGGCTGGCCTTCCTCTGGTTCAACGCCTATCCGGCCGAGGTGTTCATGGGCGACGTCGGCGCGCTGGCGCTGGGCGCGGCGCTGGGCGCGGTGGCCGTCATCATCCGCCAGGAACTGGTGCTGTTCATCATGGGCGGCGTGTTCGTGGTCGAGGCGGTGTCGGTGATGCTGCAAGTCTCCTGGTTCAAATACACCAAACGCAAATATGGCACCGGCCAGCGCATCCTGCTGATGGCGCCGCTGCATCATCACTTCGAACAAAAAGGCTGGAAAGAGACCCAGGTCGTGGTGCGTTTTTGGATCATCACCATGATGCTGGTATTGATCGGGTTGGCAACGTTGAAGTTGCGATGAGGTATTTGTAGGTCGGGTTTTAACCCGACAAGTCGGGCTGAAGCCCGATCTGCAACAAGGAGAAATGTTGAAACAACTGGCTGGACAATCGGTGTTGGTGCTCGGGCTCGGTGAGACCGGGTTGTCGCTCGCGCGCTGGTTGACTGCGCACGGCGCGCAGGTCTGCGTGGCGGACAGTCGCGCCGCACCGCCGGGTATCGATATCCTGCACAGAGAAATGCCGCAGGTCGATGTGTATTGCGGACCGTTCCGTGACGAAGCGCTGGACGGGATAGACCGCATCGCGATCAGCCCCGGCGTGCCGCTGGCCGACCCCTTCGTGCAACGCGCCATCGCGCGCGGCATTCCGGTCGAGGGTGACATCGAATTGCTGGCGCAGCAGCTTGCGACCAACGACTACCGGCGCAACACCAAGATCATCGCCATCACCGGCGCGAACGGCAAGACCACGGTCACCAGCATGGTTGGCGCGATGTGCGCGGCGGCGGGACTGGACACGCAGGTGGCGGGCAACATCTCGCCGGCGGTGCTGGATGCCCTGCGCGCCCGCACGCAACAGCCGCAGGTGTGGGTGCTGGAACTTTCCAGCTTTCAGCTGGAGACGACTGCCACGCTGGATGCGGATGCGGCGGCGGTGCTCAATGTCACGGAAGACCATCTCGACCGCTATGCGGGCATGGAGGGCTACGCCGCGGCCAAGGCGCGCATCTTCCGCGGCAAAGGGGCGCAGATATTGAACCGCGACGATGCGCGCAGTGCGGCAATGAAACTCGCCGGACGCAGGCAGTTCAGTTTCGGCCTGAATCCTCCGCCTGGCGCAAACGACTGGGGGATCATCCGCGAGGGCGCGCACATCTGGCTGATGCAGGGCGCGCGCAAGATCATGCGCGCCGATGAATTGCAGGTGAGCGGATTGCACAATGTGGCGAATGCGCTCGCTGCGCTGGCCCTGTGCCGCGCACTCGAGCTGCCGCTGGTGCCGCTGGTGAGCGCGTTGCGCAGCTTCAAGGGTTTGCCGCATCGCGTGGAAAAAGTGGCCGAGATTGCGGGCATCACCTATTACGATGATTCCAAGGGCACCAACGTCGGCGCCACCGAGGCGGCGCTGCAAGGTCTGGGCAAGCACGCTGTGGTCATTCTCGGCGGGGAAGGCAAGGGACAGGATTTCACACCGCTCCGGGCGGCGGTGGCGGATCACGCACGCGCAGTGGTGTTGATCGGGTGCGATGCGCCGTTGATCGAACAGGCGCTTTCCGGCTGCGGCAAACCGGTGCTGCATGCGCGTGACATGGAGGATGCCGTGCGCTTGGCGACCGAACAGGCACAGCACGGCGACGCGGTGCTGCTCTCTCCGGCCTGCGCCAGCTTCGACATGTTCCGCAATTACGTGCAGCGCGCCGAGGTGTTCGTGCAGGCCGTGCACAAGCTGGCGGAGGCGAGGCCATGATCAGCGCCGCCCTGCATCCGCCGCGCACCGCTGTCGTCGAGTACGACCGTGTGCTGCTATGGCTGGTGACCGCACTGCTCGCCATCGGGCTGGTGATGGTCTATTCCGCCTCGATTGCAACGGCAGAGGCGAGCCGATATACCGGCTATCAGGCGGCCTACTATCTGGTGCGGCATGGCATCTTCATCGCGGTCGGCCTGCTCTGCGCGCTGGCTGCGTTCCAGGTGCCGCTGCAAGCCTGGCAGAAATATGCGCCATGGCTGTTCGTGGGCGGCGTGATCCTGCTGTTGCTGGTGTTGATCCCGGGTATCGGCAAAACGGTCAACGGCAGCCGCCGCTGGTTGCCCCTGTTCCTCATCAATCTGCAACCCTCCGAGCTGATGAAGTTCTTTGCCGTGGTCTATGCGGCGGATTATGCCGTGCGCAAAGGCGCGGTGCGCGATCGCTTCCTCAAATCCTTTTTGCCGATGTTCGGTGTGATGGCACTGGTGGGCGGCCTGCTGTTGCTGGAGCCGGACATGGGCGCTCTGGTGGTGATCTGCGTCATCGCCATGGGCACGTTGTGGCTGGGCGGCTTCAATCTGAAAATCTTTCTGGGTTTGTCAGTGTTGTTGCCGCTGGCCTTCGCGGCGCTGGTCTTTTCGTCCGACTATCGCACCCAGCGCGTGCTCGGTTTCCTTGATCCGTGGGCCGATCCCTACGGCAAGGGCTATCAGTTGAGCCACGCCTTGATCGCCTTCGGACGCGGTGAATGGCTGGGCGTCGGTCTCGGCGGCAGCGTGGAAAAACTGTTCTATCTGCCGGAAGCGCACACCGATTTTCTGCTGGCGGTCATCGCGGAGGAGCTGGGGCTGGTCGGGGTGAGTGCGGTGCTGCTGCTGTTCGGCTGGCTCATCGTGCGCGCCTTCTCCATCGGCCGCCACGCGGCGATGTCCGACCGCCTGTACGCCGCGCTGGTGGCGCAGGGCATCGCGGTCTGGCTGGGCGCGCAGGCGATGATCAACATCGGCGTCAACATGGGCGTGCTGCCGACCAAGGGACTGACGTTGCCCTTCCTGAGTTTCGGCGGCAGCGGGCTGGTGGTGAATCTGGTCGCCGTGGCGGTGCTGCTGCGCATTGATTATGAAAACAGACGTGTTGCGCGGGGACTGCCGATATGAGCAGGCTTGATCACAACTCGGCTGTTTCGGCGAAGGCTAACTTGCGAGAGCAAGTTAAGCCCCAGCGGGGCGGCCGAAGCCAAAATCGCAGAGTGGCGCGGGGGTTGCCGATATGAGCAGAACCCTCCTCATCATGGCGGGCGGTACCGGTGGACACATCTACCCGGGGCTGGCCGTTGCCGATGCCTTGCGCGCGCAGAACTGGAACATCGTGTGGCTGGGCGCACCGCACAGCATGGAAGCGGAGCTCGTGCCGCAACATGGATATCCGGTGGCGTGGGTTAATTTCTCCGGCGTGCGCGGCAAAGGACTGCGGCGCCTGTTGACGCTGCCATTCACTTTGCTGCGCGCCTTGTGGCAGAGCGCGGCGGCGATCTTTGCCCACCGTCCCGATGTGGTGCTGGGCATGGGTGGCTATATCACGCTGCCGGGCGGACTGATGGCTGCATTCCTGCGTCGTCCGCTGGTGATCCACGAGCAGAACGCCATCGCCGGGATGAGCAACAAGGTGCTGGCGAAACTGGCGACGCGCGTGTTGAGCGGCTTTCCGGATGTGTTGCGCAACACGACATGGTGCGGCAATCCGGTGCGCGCCGACATCGCAGCATTGCCCGACCCGCACACGCGTTACACACAACGCAGCGGCAAGTTGAATGTGCTGGTGGTGGGCGGCAGTCTGGGCGCGCAAGCATTGAATGAGGCATTGCCCAAAGCGCTGGCGCTGTTGAGCGGCGGCGCGCCCCCTCACCCCAACCCTCTCCCGGGGGGCGAGGGGGCAAACGAATCGCTGCGCGATTGTCCTTTCAATGTGGTGCATCAGACCGGCAAGAAAAATCTCGAGACGGTGCAGGCCCTGTATGCGCAGGCGGGCGTACACGCCGATATCCGCGCTTTTCTTGACGACATGGCGCAGCAGTACGCGCAGGCCGATGTGGTGATCTGCCGCGCCGGGGCCTTGACCATCGCCGAACTGGCGGCGGCGGGCGTGGCCAGCGTGCTGGTGCCGTTCCCGTTCGCGGTGGACGACCACCAGACCCGCAACGCGCGCTTTTTGAGCGAGCAGGGCGCGGGGATCCTGTTACCGCAGAAAGAATTGAGCGCGGAGAAATTGGCGCAATTGCTGCGTGAACTCACGCGGGAAAAATTGCTGGCGATGGCGCAAGCGGCGCGCAGTCTGGCGAAACCGGATGCGACGGCGCAGGTGGCACAGATCTGTGCGGAGCTGGCGACATGAAACACCAACACATTGCAAGAATGGCTCACGCGGAGACGCGGAGAACGCGGGGTTGCAAACCTGATTCTTCTATTTCCTCCGCGACCTCCGCGTCTCCGCGTGATAACGATTCTTGCGCACTTGTCTTCTGCCTGGAGTTAATAGAATGAAGCACAAAATTAAAAACATCCATTTCGTCGGCATCGGCGGCTCCGGCATGAACGGCATCGCCGAGGTGATGCTCAATCTCGGTTTCAAGGTGAGCGGTTCCGATCTGGCGGACAGCACGGTGACGCTGCGGCTGAAGTCGCTGGGGGCGGATATCCATCACGGCCATGACGCGAAAAATTTGCGCGACGCGGATGCGGTGGTGGTCTCGACGGCGGTGAAGGCGGACAACCCGGAAGTGGTGGCGGCACGCGCGCAGCGCATCCCGGTGGTGCCGCGCGCGGTGATGCTGGCCGAGCTGATGCGCTTGCGCCAGGGCATCGCGGTGGCGGGCACGCACGGCAAGACGACGACGACCTCGCTGGTCACCACGGTGCTGGCCAAGGGCGGGTTCGATCCGACTTTCGTCATCGGCGGGCGCCTCAACAGCAGCGGCGCCAATGCGCGGCTCGGCACGGGCGAGTTCATCGTGGCGGAGGCGGACGAATCGGACGCGTCGTTCCTGTATCTCACGCCGATTCTGGCGGTTGTCACCAATATCGATGCCGACCATATGGAGACCTACGATCACGACTTCAACAAATTGAAGCAGGCCTTCATTGATTTTATCGAGCGTCTGCCGTTCTACGGTCGCGCCATGTTGTGCGTGGATGACGCAAACGTGCGCGAGATATTGCCGCGCATCAGCAAGCCGGTGACGACTTACGGTTTGAGTGACGCGGCGCAAATCCGCGCGGTGAACGTGCGTCACGAAGGCGGCAGGATGCGCTTCACCGCGCAGTGTCGCCACGACGAGAAATGTGTGTACGAGGGAAAACCTTTGGACCTGGACATCACGCTCAATCTGGCCGGGGAGCACAACGTGCTGAACGCGCTGGCGGCCATCGCGGTCGGTCTCGAGGTCGGCGTTGCGCCGTCTGCCATTGTTGACGCGCTGGCCGAATTCGAGGGCGTGGGGCGGCGCATGCAGCGCTATGGGGAAATCCCTCTTCCCAACCCTCTCCCGGAGGGAGAAGGGACAAACGCAACCTCTTCCGCAAGCGGAAGAGGCAGTTTCATTTTGCTGGACGATTACGGCCATCACCCGGTGGAAATGACGGCGACCCTGGCGGCGGTGCGCGGTGCCTTTCCCGGCAGGCGGCTGCTGCTGGCGTTCCAGCCGCACCGCTACACCCGCACGCGCGATCTGTTCGAGGATTTCGTCAAGGTGCTGGGAACGGTGGATGCGCTGGCGCTGGCCGAGGTGTATGCGGCGGGCGAAGCGCCCATCGTCGCGGCGGACGGACGCGGACTGATGCACGCCTTGCGCGTGGCCGGGCAGAACGAGGTGGTATTCGTGGAGAACATCGCCGACATGCCGCAAGCCATCCTGCAGATGGCGCGCGACGGCGATGTGGTGCTGACCATGGGCGCGGGTTCCATCGGCGGTGTGCCCAATCAATTGAAGCAACTGACGCAAAAATGAATATGAGCGAACCGACACAGTTCAGGGCTGAAGGGTTGCGTGGAGAGATGCTCCGCGACGAGCCCATGTCGCGCCACGTCAGCTGGCGCGCCGGCGGTGTCGCACACTGTGTGTATCAACCGGCAGACCTGGCTGATTTGCAAACGTTCCTGCGCCAGACACCGGCGGATGAACCGCTGCTGGCGGTGGGTCTCGGCAGCAACCTGCTGGTGCGCGACGGCGGATTTCGCGGCACGGTATTGCTGCTGCTCGGGGGGCTGGCCGAGTTGCGCAGGGAGGGCGATCTGATCTACGCGCAAGCCGGCGTGGCGGGCGCCAAGCTCGCGCGCTTTGCCGCGACTAACCATCTATGCGGTGCCGAATTCTTCGTCGGCATCCCCGGCACACTGGGCGGCATGCTGGCGATGAATGCCGGCTGCTACGGCGGCGAGACCTGGCAGAAAGTGGTGCGGGTGCAGGTGCTGACGCGCAGCGGCGAATTGCTGGAGCGCGCGCCGCAGGAATACGCCATCGGCTATCGCCACGCGGCGTTGCGCCGGGAAAGTGAAGAGTTTTTCGTCGGCGCGTGGCTGAAGTTCGAGCCGGGCGACGTCGAGGTCGCGCGGCAGCAGATCAAGGCGCTGATGGAGAAGCGCAGCGCGAGCCAGCCTTTGCAGCTGCCGAATTGCGGCTCGGTATTTCGCAATCCGCCGGGTAGCCATGCGGCGAAACTGATTGAAAGTTGCGGGTTGAAAGGGAAGCGGATCGGCGGCGCCGAGGTGTCGGAGAAACATGCCAACTTCATCGTCAACACAGGCGGGGCGACGGCGACGGACATCGAGAATCTGATCGACGAAGTGCGCGCAGCGGTGTTGCGGCAGACGGGGGTCGAGTTGCACACGGAAGTGAAAATTGTCGGTGAATACAAATCATGAATACTGAATCCGGAATCCGGAATCCTGAATCCTTCGGCCAGGTTGCGGTGCTGATGGGCGGCCGTTCGGCCGAGCGCGAAGTGTCGCTGAAAAGCGGCGCGGCGGTATTGGCGGCGCTGCGAAAGTCAGGGGTCGATGCGCATCCCTTCGATCCGGCCGAGCGCGATCTGCATGTGTTGCGCGAAGAAAAATTCGACCGCGTGTTCATCGCCCTGCACGGGCGCTTCGGCGAGGACGGCACGGTGCAGGGCGCGCTGGAACTGATGGGCATCCCCTACACCGGCAGCGGTGTGCTGGCCTCCGCCATCGCCATGGACAAATGGCGCAGCAAGATGATCTGGCAGGCGGCCGGATTGCCGATCCCGGAGTACGAGGCACTGGCTGCGCCGACCGACTGGTCTGCGCTGGCCGACCATCTCGATTTGCCGCTGTTCGTGAAGCCGGCCAACGAGGGCTCCAGCGTGGGCATCAGCAAGGTGCGCACGGTGGCGGAATTGCCTGCCGCATATGCCGAGGCCGCCCGCCACGACAAGGTGGTGCTGGCCGAAAGTTTCATCAGCGGCGGCGAATATACGGTGGCGATTCTCAACGGCCGTGCGCTGCCGGTGATCAAGATCGAACCGGCCAACGAGTTCTATGACTACGAGGCAAAGTATCTGCGCGACGACACGCGCTACCTGTGCCCGTGCGGCCTGGGCGCGGAGGATGAAGCCGCAATGCAGCACTTGGCGTTGCAGGCATTCGCGCTGATCGGCGGAGAGGGTTGGGGGCGGGTGGATTTCCTGCGCGGCGCGGAGGATGGCAAGGCGTATGTGCTGGAGGCGAATACCTCGCCCGGCATGACCGATCACAGTCTGGTGCCGATGGCGGCGCGGCAGGCGGGCATCAGTTTCGAGCAACTGGTGTTGCGGATACTGGAGGCGGCGCATGTGGGCTGACGCGACACGCTTGCGCGCCCTGGCCAACCTGCTGTTCGGGTTGAGTGCGGTATGGCTGTTAGGGAGCGGCTTGAGCTATGCCGTGCATCTGCCCGTCTTCGCCCTGCGCGCGGTGGAGCTGACGGCTGCACCGACGCACGCCACGGCCGAGGAATTGCGTTTGGTGGTCGCGCAGGTGCAGGGTAACTTTTTCACTGCCGATCTGCAGCGCACGCGGCAGGCACTGGAACAATTGCCGTGGGTGCGGAGTGCCAGCGTGCGGCGCAAGTTCCCGTGGGCGTTGCAGGTCGAGCTGGAAGAACAGGTTGCGCTGGCGCGGTGGAATCAGGGTGATCTGGTGAACACTTATGGCGAGGTGTTCCACGCGGAAACGGATGAGCGGCTGCCTGTATTCCTGGGCGAAGCGCATCACTCGCATCAGGTGGCCGAGGCTTATGTCGAAATGACTCGTCAGTTGCAGCCGCTGCAGCGGCAGATCACGCGCGTCGTGCTGTCGCCGCGCCTGGCGTGGCAGATCGAGCTGGACGACGGGTTGCAGCTGGCGCTGGGGCGCGAGGTGATGGGTGAAAGGCTGGCACGTTTCGTTCGCGTGTATCCGTCCATTCTGGCCGACATGCCGGTGCGTCCGCGACACGGTGGCGCGGAGCCGTTCGCCAGCAAGCTGGCTCCTGCGGACGTGTCGGGGCTGCGCCGGGTTGATTTGCGTTATCGCGATGGATTTGCCGTGGCCAATGGTTGAGGCGGGGGAAAGAAAATGAGCAAGGAAAGCAAGAATCTGATCGTCGGGCTGGATATCGGTACTTCCAAGATCGCCTGCATCGTGGCCGAGATGACAGCCGAGGGCACGTTGGAGGTGATCGGCGCCGGGATGCACGAATCATCCGGCATGAAAAAGGGCATGGTGGTGAACATCGATGCCACCGTCGGCGCGATCCAGCAGGCGCTGCAGGAGGCCGAGCTGATGGCGGACTGCAAAATCCGCGAGGTCTATACCGGCATCGCGGGCGGGCATATCCGCAGTTCGAACGCGCACGGCATGATCAAGATCAAGGACAAGGAGGTCGCGCAGACCGATGTGGTGCGCGCGATCGAGACCGCCAGCTCGATCAGCCTGCCGGGCGACCAGCAGATCCTGCACATCCTGGAGCAGGAGTTCAGCATCGACGGGCAGGAAGGGATCAAGAAGCCGCTGGGCATGAGCGGCCTGCGCCTGGAAGTGGAGATCCATATCGTCACCGGCGCGGTGTCGGCGGTGCAGAACATCCTGAAGTGCATCCACCGCTGCGGCCTGGAAGTGAATGACATGATCCTGCAACCGCTGGCATCGAGCAAAGCGGTGCTGGCGGACGATGAGAAGGAATTGGGGGTGTGCCTGGTGGATATCGGCGGCGGCACCACCGACGTGGCGATTTTCACCAACGGCGCGATCCGCCACACGGCGGTGATCCCGATTGCCGGCGACCAGATCACCAACGATATCGCGATGGCGCTGCGCACGCCGACCAAGGACGCCGAAGACATCAAGATCAAGTATGGCTGCGCGTTGCGCCAGCTGGCGACCGACGCGCCGATCGAAGTGCCCGGTGTGGGCGAGCGCAGCGCGCGCATGTTGTCGCGCCAGACGCTGGCGGAAGTGATCGAGCCGCGCGTGGAAGAGCTGTATTCGCTGGTGCAGACCGAATTGCGGCGCAGCGGAATGGAAGAGTTGCTGTCTTCCGGCATCGTCATCACCGGCGGCAGCGCGGCGTTGCAGGGCATGGTCGAGTTGGGTGAGGAGATTTTTCATCTGCCGGTGCGGCTTGGCTTGCCGCGCAATATCGGCGGGCTGTCGGCGGTGGTCAAGACGCCGCGTTATGCGACGGGGGTCGGCTTGCTGCTGTACGGGCTGGAACGGCGGCAGCGCAATGAGGTGGAGAGAGTGGGGGCAGGGTCGTTCAAGGAGGTGCTGGAAAAGATGGCGGCGTGGTTCAGGGGAAATTTTTAGCAGGCAGGGCAGAACTGGTTTTTGATTTATTTATTTATTGATATCAACCCAAGGAGAAAAATGATGGCTTTCGAACTGTTGGATGCACAACCGCAAGGCGCGGTGATTAAGGTGGTGGGGGTGGGCGGCTGCGGCGGCAATGCCATCGATCACATGATCGAGCAGGGCGTGCAGGGAGTCGAGTTCATCACCATCAATACCGATGCGCAAGCATTGAAACGCAGCAAGGCCAGGGTGCAGTTGCAGATCGGCGCGAATCTCACCAAGGGTCTGGGCGCCGGCGCCAAGCCGCAGGTTGGTGAGGCGGCGGCAATCGAGGACCGTGACCGCATCGCCGAGATCATCAGCGGCGCGAACATGGTATTCATCACGGCCGGTATGGGCGGTGGCACCGGCACCGGCGCGGCACCCATCGTGGCGCAGGTGGCCAAGGAAATGGGCATCCTCACCGTGGCGGTGGTGACCAAGCCCTTCCTGTTCGAGGGCAAGCGCATGACACTGGCGCTGGCCGGCATCGAGGAATTGGCCGCATATGTCGATTCGCTCATCATCGTGCCGAATGCCAAGCTGATGGAGGTGCTGGGCGGCAAAACCACCCTGCCGGACGCATTTAAGGCGGCGAATGGCGTGTTGCAGGGCGCGGTGGCCGGTATCGCGGAAGTCATCAACGTGCCGGGCATGGTCAACGTGGACTTCGCCGATGTGTGCACGTTGATGTCGGAAAACGGCATGGCGATGATGGGTGCCGCTTCCGCTTCCGGTGAGAACCGGGCGCAGCGTGCCGCCGAACAGGCCATCGCCAGCCCGCTGCTGGAAGATGTCGATCTGTCCGGCGCGCGCGGGGTGCTGGTCAACATCACTTCCAGCAGCAACATCACTCTGGATGAGTTCCATGAGGTGATGAACTGCTTCCAGTTCGCGGCGGCGGAAGCCACGGTGATCGTCGGTTCCGTGTTCGACGAGAACATGGGCGACGAATTGCGCGTGACCATCGTCGCCACCGGTCTCGGCCCGTTGCGCAAGCCGCAGGCAAAACCGGTGCTGGCTTACGAGAAGCAGGTGCGCACGGGAACACATGATGCGCCGCTGGTCGATTTCAACGCGCTGGAAATGCCCGCTGTCTATCGCTCCGGACGCAATCGCGAAGCGGTTGAGGCGATGAAACAGTCCGGTGTGGAAACGCTGGACATTCCGTCGTTCTTGCGCAAGCAAGCCGACTGATCACGGCGTGCTGCCGCAGGCTGCAGGATGAGGGCGGGTACGCCCGTGATAAACTTCGCCAACAGGCATGGCGAGTAGCCACCCCTGATGATGAAACTCGCCATGCCCGTTTCCCCCTATCCAACTTTCCTTCGCAAGCGGGAGAAAGGGCAAACGAGAAAGGCGATTTTCACGTTAACGAATCGCAAGGTGAACGCATGGTCAAGCAACGCACATTGAAGACAGTGGTCGAGGCGACGGGTGTCGGGTTGCACACTGGCGAAAAGGTCTATCTGACCTTGCGCCCGGCCGGAGTGGATACCGGTATCGTGTTTCGCCGCGTGGATTTGCCGCAACCGGTGGATATCCGCGCCCAGGCCATGGCGGTGAACGATACGCGTCTGTCCACCTGTCTGGAGGAGGGCGGGGCGCGGGTGGCGACGGTCGAGCACCTGATGTCCGCCTTGTCAGGCTTGGGTATCGATAATGCCATCGTCGAACTGACCAGTCCCGAACTGCCCATCATGGATGGCAGTGCGGGGACATTTATCTTTTTGTTGCAATCGGCCGGGATCGTCGAGCAGGATGCCGCCAAGAAATTCATCCGCATCAAAAAAACGGTCGAAGTGAAAGACGGCGACAAGTGGGTGCGCTTTGAGCCCTACAATGGCTACCGCCTCAATTTCACCATCGATTTCGCGCACCCCGTATTTGCCAATACGAAACAGCAGGTAACCGTTGACCTGGGCGAACATTCATATATCAGGGAAGTCAGCCGCGCGCGGACTTTCGGCTTCATGCAGGAAGTGGAATATATGCGCTCGCAGGGATTGGCGCTGGGCGGCAATCTGGATAATGCCATCGTGATGGATGAGTACCGTGTCATCAATCCGGATGGCCTGCGTTTCGAGGACGAGTTCGTCAAACACAAGGTGCTGGATGCGATCGGCGACCTGTATCTTCTCGGTCACCCGCTGATTGGCGCTTTTTCCGGACACAAGTCGGGCCATGCTTTGAACAATGCCCTGTGCCGTGCTTTGCTGGCGGATGAGCAGGCTTGGGAATTCGTCACTTTCGACAAAGCGGAAGAAGCGCCGAATTTCCTGCGCCTGCAATTGCAGGCGGCCTAGGTTTGATGCTGATCCGGCTGATTTTATTGTTGTCAGCCCTGTTCATGGCGG
>CAZSIO010000005.1:0-18005 GCA_964606865.1 uncultured Sideroxydans sp. | reverse complement strand
GCCATCGGAAAATTCGCGCGCTACCTGTTGATCACCGCGATGTTGTGAGGCGGAAATTACCTATGCAGCGCTGATGATCTGTCGAGCAGTTCGCCCCACAGCCTGACCCATGTATCCCAATCATGCCCGCCGGACATCACCGATACCTGATCTTGCGGCAGGTGCTCCGCCAGCATGATGCTCGCGCCACGATAGCGATCCTCATTGCCGTAACCCAGGTAGATCGCCGGAAAATCGTCTGCGTCGAACACGGCCAGTTTGATCTGTTCAAGCAGCACGCGCTCCTGGTCACAACTGTCGATTCCACCCGGTAGCCAATGGCGCAGGCCGCCTGCCGCTTCCACTTCGGCGATCATGCCACGCGTCCCCATGAACGGGGCGAGCAGGAATATGCCTTCGATTTCCGCTGTGCGCTGGGTGGCACATAGCATCGCACCCGTGCCGCCGAGCGAGATACCCAGCAGCCAGATGCGCCGGTATCCATGCGCAGCCGCAGCATCCAGAGTTTTGTGCAGCATGCGTTCGATCTGCACCCGATCCAGATACAGATCGACATGCGCATCGAGCGCCAACACATCGACTGCCAATTTGCGCACACGTACTGCGCGGATGAATCCGTGCCCGGCCAGTTGTTGCGGGGTGTTCTTCGCGCCGGGGAGCATTATCAGCAGGATGCGCTCGCCCGGCACATCCCGCGCAAGATCATAGATGGCGTTTGCCGGCAGATGCATGTCAATTGCGCTTTGCGGGAATGGAAATGATCGGCTTCCGGTTTATGGACACGACGCTCCCCGTCAGGGAAGCACACACAGGCGGCCATTGTATAATGCCGCGCAAAATCCCGAATATGACCGCAACGATGCTTTTTCCCTGCCGCAACTGGAAACCGACGCTCGCCATCAAGCTCTCAGTAGCGCTACTCGCCGGCTGCATCATCGTCACCCTGTTCAATCCTTCACTGTGGCTGTGGATGATCGGCATCATGCTCATCAACCGCATGCTTCTGGTCGTCGCCGGGTTAATCCCGCGCAGCACGCTGCTGGGGCCGAACATCATCCGCTTGCCGCAGGATGCTGCGCAGCGCAACGAGGTGGCGATCACCATTGACGACGGCCCCGATTCCGAAGTCACGCCGCGCGTACTGGACATCCTCGACCGTTACCAAGCGAAGGCGACTTTCTTTTGCATCGGAAAACTTGCCGCAAAACACCCTGAACTGTGCCGCGAGATCATCCGGCGCGGTCACGCCATCGAGAATCACAGCCTGTCGCACAATTGGTATTTTTCGCTGCTCGACCCGTGGAGTATCCATCGTGAAGTGCGCGACGCGCAGATCCTGTTGAGCGGAATCTGCGGGCAAACGCCGCGCTTTTTTCGCGCCACCGCCGGATTGCGCAATCCCGAACTGGAGCCTGTGCTCGCCCACTGCGGACTGCGTCTGTGCACTTGGAGCAGGCGCGGTTTCGATACTCGGGTGGGCGATGCCGATGCCGTATTCAAAAACCTGGTACACAACCTCAAGGGGGGGGACATCCTGTTGTTGCATGATGGCGGTGTCGCGCGCACCGCCCAAGGCAAGCCGGTCATCATCGATGTACTGCCGCGTCTGCTGGATCATCTTGCCCGGACAAACCTTCTTCCCGTCACCTTGCGTTCAGCCATCCCATGACGGCACACTTCCGCCGCACCCTGATCGACAGCGCCGCGCAGCCTTACCGTTCGGCCGGACGCTTTGCCTGGCACTTCGCCAAGGGCAAACTAAAAAGCGACCCGGTATTCTTTGGGCTGCTCGAACATGGGCTGATTCCCGATGCCAACCGTTTGATCGACCTCGGCTGCGGCCAAGGCTTGCTCGCGTCGTGGCTGCTTGAGGCGCGGGTGCTGCATGAAGCCGGTTGCTGGCCGGCACACTGGCCAGCTGCGCCGAGAGTGGAGAATATCTGGGGATTGGAACTGATGCCGAAGGACGTGGAACGCGCGCGCGCCGCACTCGGCGGTCGCGCGCATTTCGCCCGGGGCGACATCCGTAGCGCGGATTTTGGCAAGGCTGATGTGGCGATCATTCTCGATGTATTGCACTACATTGATTACGACGCGCAGGAGAATGTACTGCGCCGTGTCCGCACCTCACTGCCGGTTGGCGGCACATTCATCCTTCGCATCGGCGATGCCGCCGGCGGCCTGCCCTTCCATTACAGCAACTGGGTGGATCGCACCGCGTTCTTCCTGCGCGGTCATCGTCTCGACCGGATCTATTGCCGCACCTTGGGCGAATGGCTGGAAGTCCTGGCCGGCAACGGCTTTGCCGCCAGCCCGCTGCCGATGCACAAAGGCACGCCGTTCTGCAACGTGATACTTGTGGCGAAAGCCGTTTAACCTGCTTGCCTGTTTACAATAATAAACCGCAAGACCATCGCTACATCCATTTGCGCCGGATCAACAGGGGCAAACGAATAATGAATCCAGCGAACAAGCGCAAGTGCATACCGGTCAACAGCAGGTTATCGCGCAGATAATTGAAGTGCGACACCCCGCCTTCGTCCGCGCGCAGATATTTGACCGGCGCCGGGATATTGACCGGACGCGCGCCGCGCCAGCACAACCGCACCGCCGCTTCGGGATCAAAATCGAAATGGCGCATCCAGTAACTTTCTTCCATCACCCCCATCAACAGATGCGCGGGATAGACACGAAAACCGTACAGGGAATCCCCGATGCCCTGCCACAGGGTTTCCAGATTCGCCCACCAGTTGGAGACTTTGCGCCCGCGCACACGCAACGCCGGCGCACTGGCATCGAACACCGGCACGCCCAGCACCAGCGCATTGGCATCCTTCATCGACGCGGCCATGAACTCCGGTATCTTCTCCGCGGGGTGCTGCCCGTCGGAATCCATAGTCAACACATGCGTGAATCCCTGACGGGTCGCTTCGCGCAGGCCATGCAGGACTGCCGCACCTTTGCCGTGATTCTCTTTCAACACCAATACATGCAGACCGGGATCGTTTTCGGCCATGCGCGACAACTCCGCCTCGCTGCCGTCCGTGCTGCCGTCGATGACCACCCACACCGGCGACCATTGCCCGCGCGCAGCCCGCACGGTGGGACACAATGCGGCCCCGGTGTTGTAGCTGGGAATAAGGACCAGGTGCGAGGTCGAGGTCATGCGTGCTCTCTATTTTTTTGTGCCCGCATTTCGCGGCGGTAATAATCTTCAAGATCGGTGACGAACTTTTTTACATCGCCCGTTGCCTCAAAGCGTTCGCCCAACCGCACGCGATACAACAGCGGGAATTCCGGTTTTTTCAGCAGCGGCCAGCCTTTGCCCAGGAACGGGCTGTTTGCTTCAATGAATACGGTCTGAATCGGCACACCGGCTTTTTGCGCGACCAATCCGAAGCCGCCTTTGAACGGGTTGATCGGCTCCGTGACGGTGCGGGTTCCTTCCGGGAAAATTAATAATTGTGCGCCGTCGCGCGTCGCAGTTGCCGATTGACGGATCAGATTGCCGGTCGAATTATTACCGATATAGCCCGCCATGCGCGCGCCGCCGCCAAGCAGCGGATTGGCGAGCAGCTCCGCTTTCAGCACACAGACCATGCGCGGCAGGCGCGAGCCGATAAGCACCACGTCGATCAGCGCCGGATGGTTGGTGGTGATAATCAGCGGCATCCCGCGCAAGGTATCCAGCGCGGTCAGGTCGCACTTCACCAGTCCGCTGCAACTCACCACAAACAGGTAGAGACGAAACCCCAGCATGATGGCGTATTGCCCGATGCGTACCGCGATACGTTGCGGTAAAAGGCGGAATAGCACGCCGGCCGGCAAACTCCAGGCCAGACAGATCAGCGCAAAGAACAGCAGTCCGCCATACAACACGCCATACTCGTACAAAGATTTCAACTTTCGCCAGACCCGCATTTTTTATCTTTTCCCTGAATCTGTTTGCGCACAAGCGCGGCACAAAGCCATGCCGCTTGCATGATCGCGCCGGTTCATTCGTATTCCACTTCCACCAGCTTATCCGACTTGTCCAGTATCCAGGTAATGGCAAAGCCGACGGTGAAATATTCCTTGCTCTTCACCAGCGGACTGCCGGTGAATACCGCTCCTTTCAGGCTGTCAAATTTCATGAAACCGCCGGTCCAGTAACCCTCATGACGCTTGTTGAATGCGAAGATGAATTGCGTGCCGGAATAGCCCCCGCTGGCGGTGTAGGCCGGGCGTTCCGCTGTCGCATACTGCGGCTCGACATTGTAGAAATAGCCGTGATAGCGCCTGTCGGAATAGATCACGCCGCCCACTAGCCCAATATTCCAGCCGCCGGAATAGATGTCGTGGAAATCCAGATTCAACTGTGGCTGGAACAGCCAACCGGCATGCCTGAAATGAGAAAAGTCGGAAGCGATGACCGTGCGCAGTGGCATGCGAATGTCAAAGGTGTTCTTTTTGTCTTCGGTATAGAGAACATGGAAATTGAGCGACGGGCCCAGCTCCAGCGTCGGGTCAAGATCGGGCATGCCTTGCCGTGCGATAGCAGCCCGGGCTGGCACGGACCCGTTCACACTGACATCCATCTCAACTCTGTCACGCTTGAAAATCAGTCCGCGTACTCGCTCACGGCTGACCTGCAGGATTTCGCCGTTATAGGTGAAATAGGGCACCGGCAACAGGTAAAACTTGCGCTCATCAGCGCCGCGATAGACGGGGAAGTCGATGGCTGCAAAGCCCGCGCCGATTTCCCACAGCGGCCTGAGCTCGGTTTGCGCCTTGACCGTTGTGAAATAAAGAACCGATGCCACCGATACGATGAAGAGGACAAGATTCTTCATGCGGTTATAACCGGTACGCTAGCGCGCATCATTGAAGTAGGCCCCCTCGATCTCCAGCAACAGATCGGAGCGGCAAATGTTGGAATGCAGGTAGGCCGCTTTGCACACTGCGCCAAACTCGGCCTGCAGCCTGGCCTGCACCATTGCCAAATCGCCGGCGTGGCGCAAATAGACTTTGAACAACAGATGGCCCTGCGCCGGATCGTAGTACGGAATCTGCTGTATCAGCGTGCGGATATTGAGCAGCGTCTCATCGGTCTGCTTCGACACATCGCCATGGTGCAGTGTCTCGCAGCCGACGATGCTGGCCGTCCCGGAAATGAAGAAGCAGTCCTGCCCGCCCAAATTCGCCGACAGGGCGCGCACAAAGATCGGGCTGCGCGGCCCGAACCGGTCCGGATAACGATAGGCACTGGTCTGACGCGGATTCTCCACCGCTTTGCCCGGCTGTTTTCCGGCCATAAAATAAATCTTCAGGGAGCCGCTGTGGCTGCCCAACGCGCTCGCAGCGGGAGCACTCTCTTCGCTGATGCCACGCCCGCTGGCGACAAAAGCCTCATGCCGCCCGACATTGAAGCTGCGATAGCGTTCCAGACCGTTCTCGTCATCGTTGATTTGCGGAAAGTAATGCCAGACGCGCAACAGGTTGCGATACCCAAAATGGTCGATGAATTTGAAGATGCCGGTATAGGCATGCAAGGCCAGTTGCTCCAGTGTCAGGCTGCCACTTTGCGGCAACAAGATGCTGCCGAACAAGACATCGCCGCCACTCATGCCAACGATTCCGTCATGCTCGCATCGGCTGACCGGTTGCTCGCCGGTCCACACCTCAAAGCTGCTGTCACTTCCGCCCAGCACTGGAATATCCACCCACAGCGGTGCGCAGGACATCTCCGGAAGCGGCAACGTGCGACCGAAACCGATCACGCCCAACACATGCCCTGCGTGCCTTTGGATATAAGTGCCGATCTCCTCGGCACCAAGGTATGCCAGTCCGAATTGACTGCCGGAACTTCGCATGTCAACCCGCCACACTCGCTTCGACAGCGCGGATCGAACGCGTGCGTCCGTCCCGAGCCATGGCACTGCCTTTCAGATTATTAAGATTCAACATGTGATACGTCGCCTTGAACATGAACTTGGCATTTTGTGCTTACAGGATGAATGGCACGAACATCTTGGTGCGCTTCATGTACTCCCGATAAGTCTCGCCGAAATAACCAAGATTTTCTTTCTCTTCCACCCGCGAAGTAGCCAGCAGGAAAAGGCTGGCAACCACAGCAAGCACGCCTCCCGCCAGCGAAGGCTGCTTGAAGAAAAACCCCCAGCAAAGAAGGAACAGCGAGACATACATCGGATGTCGGATGTAGCGGTATATTCCATCGGTCACCAGGGCGGTCGTCTTCTCGAAGGCCAGCATTGGCACATCGTCGCGTTTGGCATCCAGCTTCCCCGTCCGCAGCAGCTGCGCCACGGCAGAAAGAACCAGCAGCAACGAGAGAAAGAACAGGACTCCTGAAACAGTTTGACGGGGAGCGTCCGGGGTATCGTGCCAACCGGGCATGTTCAGCACAAACAATCCCAGCATGCACTCCCAGGCAAAGAACCGATAAAATCCATGAACACCGGGTTTGAACAGCGAATTGCGCGACACCAGGACGAGTGCCAGCGTTACAGCGGCAAATACCATTATTCCTTGCACAGTCGCACTCCTGCTTGGTCAAGCGGGTGGGGCTGCCCGCCGTTTTCGGACGAGCATTTAACCAGCAATGGTGCGGGGTGTCCACACGCCGGCGATGCGGGGCGAGCATGGCAATCACCGTATCGAAGTCGGCCGGCATTGCAACAGTCACTCATCACGCCCGACGATTAGCACCGCTGAAAAGATCAAACTCAACACGGCCCCCGCTGCCACGGTGGAACCGATGGCATTCAACACCGGCGACTGGGAGAACGACAGCAAACCGAAACCCAGCACGGTCGAGGCATTGGCGAATAGCAGCGAAGTGACAGTGCGTTCGCGGTCCTGCGGCGAGGTACAGCGCCGGTCAAAGAACAGCGCATAGTTGGAGCCGACCGCCACCACCAGAAGCAAGCCGATGAGATGAAAGATCGACAGCGCATGACCGGTCAATACCAGTCCGGCAGTCACCACAATCACGGCGGCGGCCAAAGGCAGCGACACCTCGAACACACGCCGCACGGAACGCAGACTGACGAGCAGCAGCACAACGATGGCCAATACCCCAAGCAACGCATTTTTACCGGCATCGCGACGGTAATCGTGAAACATCTGTTCGGCTTCGTACTTCATGTCGAGCAGGATGAACGGGGTCCCGGTTGCGTGGCGGATGCCTTGCTCAATGCGCCCGGCATCCTGCACGCCGCGCAGGGGCAGCATCAGCATCCAGCCGGATGGGCGTTGCAACAGGAATGAATCCAGCTTCAAGCCCAGATTGCCGCCTTGCAGCGCATCCCGATCCAGCAGTGGTTGTTGTTTCGCCAGTGCGATCGTTTGCGGAAATTCCAGGAACGTTGAGCTGCGGAACGGCAGGTCGAGCAACGCCTGTTTCAAGTTCGCACGCAGGGTTGCGGCTTGCGGCAACGCTGCCTGACGTGCCAACTGCGCGCGACGGCTGGGCAGCGGCGGCGTATCAACCCCCCCAAGATTACCCGCCAGCACCAGCTGGCGCAGGATGGAAGCGATCTCCTCGCCCTGCTGCAATACGCTTTCCTGGTCGACCGCATTCAGTACCAGCATGTAGCGCACATCCGGCGCACCCATGTCGTTGCGCAGTTGCTGATCCAGCATCTGCATCTCCTGCGACACCGGGCTCATGCTGGACAGACTGTCGTTCCATAATTCGTCGCGTTTAACGAACAGCTGCAGCAGTGCCGCCAAGAGCAGCAGCAACAGGGCGATGCGCGCGCGTGGCGCATGGCGCACCGCGGACATCGCAGCCGCGCTCAGGCGAGTCGAAGCATGCACTGAAAACCCCGCCGGCAACAGATTCGGCAGTATCCACCGCGTGGTACTCACCGCCGCCAATAACCCGGCGATGGAGAATAAACCGAGTTGCGCCAGTCCGGTGAAGCCGGAAAACAGCATGGCGCTGAATCCGCAGATCGAGGTCAGTACGCCCAGCCGTAATGTCGGCCAAATGCGCTGCAAGGTGCTTTGCGGGGTGCCATCCCGCCCGATCCGGGTGAACAGATAGATGGCGTAATCCACACACTCGCCGATCAGCGTAACGCCGAAGCCCATGGTGATGCCGTGCACAGAGCCGAAGCCCAGGCTCACTGCCGTAACACCGGCCAGGGCGCCACTCGCCACCGGCAATAATCCCAATGCCAACACGCGCAGCGAACGATAGAGCAGCAACAACATGCCCGCCACCAACAGGGTGGCGATGAGCGAGAGCCGCCAGGCGTCGCCGCGGATCGACGCGCGCGCTTGCACCGAAAACACGCCGGGCCCGGTCATCTGCACCCGCGCATCGGCCATTTGCAGTCGCTTTGCCGCCTCGTCGAACGCAGTCTGGATGTGTTGCATGGCGCGTTCCTGCGCATCGATGTCGGAGCCGGAACCTTTGGTCTCCACCAGGAGTATGGCGCGCGCACCGTCGCGCGAAAACCACACATCGTCTTGCAGCGCCGGATGGGCCTGCCCTTCTAGCTGCTCCAGCAGGTGGATCAATTCGCCGCTGGGATCGTTGGGCAACACGCGTTGCGCCATGCCGCTCATCGGTGTCGCCAACAGATCGAGATAAACGACGAGGCTGTCGTGCAAGCCTTGTGCAGTGAAACGCTGCGCTGTGACCGCATCACTCAACAGGTAGCGGTTACGCCACAACAGCTCGAAATCTTTTTCCAGGCCAATGCGCTCACCGTTGTTGACGGATACCAACTCGCTGTCGCTTCGCAACTGTGCCGACATCCTCTTGCTGATCTGCGCCAGTGTTGGCGCCGGCGCCCCCTCTACACCGACCAGAATCAGACGCGACACCACGCCGTCGCGCAATTGTTCCACCATGATCTGTTGTGTCGCTGTCGGCGTGCGCGGCAGAAACGCCGACATGTCGGCATTGAATACGGAGCGACTGATGGTCAATACGCAGCCGGCGACCAATACGAGCCAGATAAACAGCGCACCGTATCGCCTGGAATTCATGGTGCCGTCGCCACTACTTTCATCAGCGCATGGTCGCCGTTGGATTCCAACATCTCGATGCTGTCCACCCGGTTGCCGCGCCCGCCGATACGTATCTCGCGCATCACTTCGCGCGTCCGGAGTTCGATGGGCAACAAGCGCATCTTCCAGTGCGCGGCATCGCCCTCCAGTTCGATCCTGTAGAAACGCTCCAGCGTGGGCAGATCGCCGGCCAGCGTGGATCGGATGCTTTCGACGAACGCCCATAGCGCCGGATATTCCCGCAACACCAGCGTGCGTCTGATGTTGCGGGCCTTGCTCTCGATAGTGAGCACACCCTGGTCCAGCACCAGACTTTCCTCTTTGGGTAGCAGGGTGTGCTTCTCCAGATGCCCGGGGGCCTGAAACAGCAGCGTGCCAGACGATTCCAGGGGACGGTTGAGCATGCTCAAGAATTTACGTTCCACGAATCGACCCTCGGCCTGTTTGACCTGCGCCAGGCTCCGCATCAGCTGCTGCACATCCCAGGCTGATTCTTCTTCCGCATGACTCCATGCAGGCAGACAGAGCAACAACATGAACAGAAGCCGCATCGTCATTTCCAGAAATCGTAAAAGTTGAACCAATTGTACGGGGCATTGCGGCAATGCCGTTCAATGCCGGACACATATCGCTGCATCGCTTGCCGCAATACATCATCCCGTGCCGCCCCTTGCAGCGCACTCATATCGGCCACGTGCTCGAAATACAAATCATAGCGGTTGCCGCCGCGATACACGCCGGCCATCAGCAACACCGGGCTCTTCAGGGCGTAAGCCATGCGCAAAGGGCCGTTTGGAAACCTCGCTGCCTCATCCAGGAAATCGCACACCGTGCCAGCGCCATCGTGTTCCAGGCCTCTGTCTGCCAGAATGCCGACAAACGCGCCGCGTTGCAGGGCCTGTTCAACTTTGAGCATGGAATCGAGCTTGCCCAGTCCAATCACCTGCTGTGCCAGATTGGGATTGATCGCTTTCAGGACGGCATTCAACTTGCGTGCGTTCTCCTCATACATCACGACGCAGGTGGGCGGGCCTTTTTCAGCATCGGCATAGGCGCGGGTAATCTCGAAGCTGCCAAGGTGCGCGCCAAGCAGGACGCACCCGCGCCCCTGTTCCAGTATCGCGCGCGCCCTCTCGTCGAGGTGTGCACGAACCTCGAACATGTCAAAGCAGCCGTTGAGCAGGAATACCCTGTCCAATATGGTCGAAGCGAAGGTATGAATGTGCCGGAATCTGTCGCCGATGCGCGGCTCTCGGCCCAACACCTTGCGCAAATATTTCCTCGAGGCGGCACGCGCCTCCCCGGCGAACAACAGGAAGTAAAGACAGATCGGATAAAGGAGCCCACGTGCAATGCGCCGCCCCAGCGTGAGCGCTACCCAGACGATGAAGCGGATTGCCAGTGTGTTACTACGCTCCGCTCTGGTCACCCATTCCGGCGCGGTTCTTTTATCCGTTCTGTTACGCATAATCTGCCGCGTTAACGGCTCCCGTCATCACGCCGATTCCCGCAACCACACACCGGAACTCGATCGCACCCTGTGCAGAGCGCACATATTCGATCTCGACAGTGTCGCCCGGTCGCGCCGGATGCAGGAACTTGGCAGCTTTGACGTTGCATGAAGTGCAGCGCAGCGCCTCGGCTTGCCCGATGCAGTGCAACACTTCGGCCAGCAACAACGCACCGGGGATGATGGGGTGGCCCGGGAAATGTCCGCTTCCGGTCGGGTGGTCGGCGGCGATGTGCAGGATCAGCTTGTTCATTTCTGTGCACAGCGCTGCAGCAGTTGCAGGAGCGCTTCGCGCGTTAGTTTTCCAGTGGCATTGCGGGGCAACGCATCGACAAAATACAAGGGACGCGGCAGAAACACAGCGTCCACGCAGTTGCGCAAAGCGCCCAGGATGTCTTTGCTGCGCAGTCCGGGTGCAATCACGAAAGCCAGCGGGCGTTGCATTGCACCGTCGCTGTCGTCCGGCATCAGGAACACCCCGTCCTGCACGCCGGGTATCTCATTCAGGTGATGATTCAGACTGGCCAGCGAGGTGCGCTTGCCGGCGATGTTCACCATATCTGCCGCGCGCCCGTGCAGGATGAACGTGCCATCGGGATTGCGCTCGACCACGTCGCTCAAGGGCGCTTCAATCTCGACATGGCCGCCGTGCATACGGTTGCCTTTTTCGTCTTGCAGCAACTCGACACCCGGCAACAAGTGCCAAGCTTCGCCGTGTGTTGTGCGGCGGCTCGCCACCATCCCCGCCTCGGTGTAGCCGTAGATCTCATACAGCGGTGCGGCGAAGCGTGCTTCGGCCTCATGCGCCAACCGTGGTGCGAGTGGAGACGTGGCACAGAGCACAAACTCGACTGCGGGAAGTTCCGTCGCAGCGGACAGCAGGGTGCGCAAATGTATCGGCGTGGTGACCAGACAACGCGGCGGCGGCAACGCGGCCAGTTGCGCACAAACATCCGCCGGATAGAACGGCCTTTCGGCAACCAGCGCCAGCCTGTTTTGCATGGCCAATAACATGCATGATTCCAAGCCGTACATGTGCTGCGCCGGGACCGTGCCCAACACCACCATGCCGGAATTCTGCGCGATGCCCAGACTCGCGGCTTCTGCCGCCGCGCCCCTGCACAGGCTGCCCCATGATTTTGGGTGCGCGACCGGCTGACCGGTTGAACCGGAGGTGAACACCATGGCCGCGCGCTGTTCCGCCGGGATGGCCGGAATAGTGCGCATATCATCACTCCTCTCCGGCAATCGGGGAAAAGGGACGATCTCAATCCCCTGCAAATCCACCCTGCCATCGGCGAGACAATATATTTCGCGGTAGCGCTGCCCCAATCGTCCGACAAAGTCCGCTGTGTAATTGGGCGGCAACAGGCTGGTCTGCCCGCGTGACAGTGCTGCGGCGAAGCCCACCGCAAAACGGTAGCGGTCAGTGCATAAATTCAAAACGTGCTGCTTGTCCGGCAGTTGTCGCGCCAGTTGCGCAACATCGCGCAGGAAACGCCCGGCAGCAACGGGCTGACCGGCGCAATAAGCAAACACGCTGTCGAGATCGTCATGACTGATGACCGGGATTGCTGCCATTTGTCGGTAACCTCAGCGTTTGCTATCTGCTTTCTTGGGCACGGCAAACTCCTTGCTGTACACCTCGATCGCCTTCAGGATGGAAGTCTGCGGATGGTCGGGAAAGCATGCAGTACGATAGGCCTTTTCACCGATGAACATGAGCGCCAACAGGGGCAGATTCATCACATTGATGAAGAACGACCACACAGCCAGCGGCGCAAAACTATAGAGCATCAGCGAGGCGACCACTTGCAGCAGGAAGAAGATGCACCAGGCAATGGTCACCTGACGGGTGTAATCGACCACCTCCAGGTGAAAATGACCGTTGATATGGCGCGATATCTGCGAGATCAGCGGTTCTCTGCCGGGCAACAAAGTACGGCCAAACAGCCAGAGCAGGAACAGGTTGAGTGTTGCGTGCGACAGGCCGTTCACCGCCAGCAGGCCGATGCGCGCCTGATCCCCGGTCACGATGTAATACCCCAAACCGGTAAACACCACTGCCACCAGCGGCCACCATGACTTACCCACCGTACGCAACACCATCCAGGCCGCCACTGCCAAGAGGGGTGCGATGACAAGCAGCAGTTGCGATACTTTCACCTCATCCTTGAGAATAAAGATATGCAATAAAACGGGATAGGCGATGAACACTGACAGTGTCAAGATTTTACCCAGACGCCCCATGTCACGCACTCCGGAAGGGCGTGACCGGAGGGATTGCACGGTCTGCAAATTGCGGGCTCAAGGGACACGCGGTGAGGCATGGAGCCGATTTTTTTCTGCTGAACTGCAAGGGCGCGCCCTCGTTTGATTGAGGTTGCCATTCTACCCCGAATCACGCCGACCTGTCCCGCCCGCGCGCCCCTCTGCCCGTGTTTTTCACGCACGCCAGCGGAGGATTTCAGTTAGCATTCGCGCGTGACTATCCGATGTAAAAATGAACCATGACCAAACAATCCGCCGACACATCCTCCACCATCGTCCACGCACCCCATCCCCCGCTCACCGAATACTATAGCCGGGAGGAAGATCGCCGTGACTGGGTTGGCAAACAGTTCGACCAGACCGCGTCCGATTATGACCGCATCGAAAAAATCCTGGGGCTCGGCACCGGCTCATCCTATCGCCGCAAGATGTTGGAGTTCGCCGGACTAAAGCGCGGTATGCGTGTGCTGGATGTCGGCATGGGTACCGGTTTGGTGGCGAAGCAGGCGGTGCTCCTGGTCGGCGACCCGGGCAAAGTCACCGGTGTTGACCCCAGCCCCGGCATGATCCTCAACGCCAAATTGCCGGACGGGGTCATTGTGGTCGAGGGCCGCGCCGAGCTGATTCCGTTGCCCGATGACGGTTACGATTTCCTCAGCATGGGCTACGCGCTGCGCCATGTGTCGGACATGTCGGTCGCGTTTGCCGAATTCCATCGGGTGCTGAAGCCGGGCGGCCGGGTGTGCGTCCTCGAGATCACGCCGCCCAAAGGAAAGATCGCCACCGCCCTGCTCAAAGGTTACTGCAAACATGTCGTCCCCGCTTTGGCGAAACTGGTCGCCAAGAACAAGGACACGGCGCAATTGTGGCGCTACTACTGGGACACTATGGAAGCCTGCGCGGCGCCGGAAAAAGTGATGCACACTTTGGAAAACGCGGGATTCGTCAATGTAACGCGCAATGTCGATCTGGGAATATTCTCGACCTATCTCGCGGACAAACCGCGATAAGCCAGCCGTCCGATCCACCACGGGATGAAGAACGTCCGCCGGAGGGCGGGCGCCCGGATTATTTGCCGCGATGCTGTTGAATGTGCCGGTTCAAATTGCGCAGCGAGCTGAAGATCACGCCGTTATCCGCATCGTCCGATTTGAGTTGAACACCGTAGGTCTTGGAAATTGCCAACGAGAGTTCAAGAATATCGATCGAGTCCAGTCCCAGACCTTCGCCATACAGCGGTGCATCCGGCTCGATCTCGTCGGCCGAAACTTCGAGATTCAACGAAGTCACGATGAGTTGTGCCAACTCTTTTTCCTGCGCGCTTGCTGCCATGATGCTCCCTGTCATTAATTTCACCGCGCGCATTTTATCTCATCCACCGCGCGGGTTATAAGGAACCTCAAATCATCGCGCCGTTGATGGAGATGATCTGCCCGGAGATATAGGCAGCCTTGTCCGAGGCGATGAATGCCACCAGGTCGGCCACCTCTTCCGGTTTCCCCGCGCGCCCGATTGGAACCACGCGTTTGACGGTGTCTTTGTCGAATACGCTCCCGGTCATCGCCGACTCAATGATGCCGGGAGCGATGGCATTGACGGTGATGCCGCGGCTGGCGACTTCCAGCGCCAGCGATTTGGTCGCACCGTGCAGCCCGGACTTGGCGGCCGCGTAGTTGGTCTGCCCGCGATTGCCCACAATGGCGGCAACCGAGGAGATGTTGATGATGCGCCCCCAGCGCTTGCCTATCATCGGCAGCAACAACGGTTGGGTCACGTTGAAAAAACCGTTGAGCGAAACGTCGATCACGCTGTTCCATTGCTGCGCGTTCATGCCCGGCATCACTGCGTCGTCGTGGATACCCGCATTGTTGACCAACACTTGTACCGCACCTTCTGCCAGCAGCGTTTGCAGCACGTTCTGCGTCTGCCCGGCATTCGCCACATCGAAAAAGACGGCCTGGGCGCTTCCGCCCGCAGCGATTATCCCGGCGACAACCTCCCCTGCTTTTTGCAATGAACGGTTGGCGTGCACGTAAACATGGCAACCATCCGCAGCGAGTTGGCGGCAGATTGCCGCACCGATGCTGCCGCTGCCGCCGGTTACCAGTGCGCGTTTCATGCTGTCACCTTGTCTGCATCCAACACCACCGTTGCGCGCCCGCTCATGATTTCTGTTGCACCCGCATGGATGCTGAACTGGTAGATGACGCGCGCCTCGTCGCCCATCACCCTCTCCGCGTCAACAATGAGATCGTCGCACAAATTATCCAAACGCAGCGTCCCGCACGCGACATCGCGCACCGCAGCCAGGTAACCGGCGCGCGGCTTGCTGCCGGACTTCGCCACCCATGCCCCGTGCACCGCCATCGCCTGCGCCGCATATTCGATCCCGCACAAAGCGAGCAGCACGTCACCCGTACGCAACGGATTACTCACGTCGCGGTGGGTGCCGCTGATGCAGCGGATGCGTTGCGAATCGCATGTCAGCACGCCGTCGAGCAAACACATGCTGCCCGTGTGCGGAATAACTTTTGCGATGGCCGCCTTGTCCGCTAGCATGGTGTCACGCGTATATCCAGATGATTGTTTCCAAAGTAGGCGATACGGATCTGCGCAGACTTGCCGCCCGCCAACGCCGACAGCAGAGGCAATCCGCGCGCCGCCGGCACACCGCGGCGCAGCGCCTCCAACCCTGTATCCCGCATTGCGGTCTCATCCGTTTTGCCGGATACGAAATCCACCTCAATCGCCGCCAAAGAATGTTCGTTTTGTCGCGGCGCCAGAATCAACGCCATAGCAAAAGCCGCAGTGACGGGTCGCACTGTATGCAGCGGCTCGGGATAGGGATGGTCGTACGCGATCAGTGCCACGACGGCCCCATCCACCGTCACTTGCATGGCCGACTCCAGCAGGCCCGCCGCAAAACTTGCATCGTGCGCGCACAAGCTGGTCGAAGGTTCATGTGAACCCGCCGCGATACACCAATATCCCGCCGCCGCGTTGTGTACGGAATTATGAAAACGGGTCGGCGACACTTCGCGCGGCGCGGTCGCCAGAATGGAATTGATGGCATGCACATTGTCGTTGTCCCCCCCGGAAGAAGTGAATACCGTCGCCGCCGTTTTGGTATCGCGTCCGGACTGAAGAAACGCCTCCTGCCCCACCGCCAGCGCCAGATTGATCGGCACGCCCGCGCGGCGGCGTTCCGCTGCCGGCAGCATGGCGCTGGCGCGCAGTTGCGTCGGGGCGGGAAGATAGGCGGCACCGCCGCCCAGGACAGCGCGGTTTGCCGACCAGCCTTCCAGGCCGGGCCCGAGCAGTCCGATCCCTTCGATGAAGAAGCGCATCATGTCTGCCGCCCCAATATCAGCGAGCAATTGCTGCCGCCAAAACCGAAGGAGTTGCTCAACACGCGGCCGATGTTCGCTTCGCTGTTCTCAATCAGATAATTGATGCTGATACCCGGGTCGAGGCGCCGCGTATACACGCTCCCGGGCATGAAACTGTGCGCCACCGCCAGCATGGCGATAATGGCTTCGGTGATTCCGGCCGCCCCCAGCAGATGGCCTGTCCAGCCCTTGGTCGAGCTGCATGACACGCGATTGCCGAACACCTCGGCAACGGCTTTACCTTCACTGGCATCGTTGGATCTGGTCGCCGTGCCATGCAAATTGATGTAGTCGATTTCGTCCGGTCGCAATCCGGCGGAAGCCAGAGCACGCTGCATCGCCAGCTTCGCACCCAGTCCTTCCGGATGCGGCGTGGACATGTGGTAAGCATCGGAGCTTTCGCCGACACCCAGCAAATAGATTGCGTTCGCGGAGTTCACGGCCGTTGCGCGCTCGAGCAATACGAACCCCGCGCCCTCCCCGACCGAGATGCCGTCACGTTCTGCATCGTAAGGCCGGCATGGAAAGCGCGACACCAGGCCCAGGGAATTGAAACCATAAAGGGTGCTCAGACACAGGCTGTCGACTCCGCCGACCACGGCCGCATCGCACACTCCCGCCGCCATCATGCGCGCCGCACTGGCGAACACCTTGGCACTCGAAGAGCAGGCAGAGGATACGACGAAAGAGGGTCCGCACAATCCCAGGAAGTGCGCAACGAAACCCGCAAGGGAATAGGTATTCTGCGTTTCCGCGTAATGAAAATCCGGCGGCAATGCGCCGCTCAAGGGGTCCAGGCGGCGATAAGCCAATTCGGTCTGCAGTATTCCGGAAGTGCTGGTTCCAAGGAACACGCCAATTCGCCCGGCACCATATTTGTTCCTGGCTGCGATGATTGCATCGGCGAATCCATCCTGCTCCAAACACAGCTGCGCAAGCCGGTTGTTGCGGCAATCATATGCGGCCAGATCGGAGCGCACTAAAAAGGTATCCAACACATCAACCTTGGCGATGTATGTTTCCAGATCGACATCGTCAAACGCGCATGGAACGAGTCCCGAACGGCGCGTCCGCAACGCTTCCATGGTTGCCGCAGCACCCAGGCCCAAGCCGTTCGCAAGTGAGAAGTGATGGATAACCAGAGGTTGCAAGTTTATGGACCGCCAAACAAACGATGTGATCGGCAACGCACCCGCGTTAAAAACCGATTGGTTCGGGGGCGAATTTTATCACAGCCCTAACGGCACCCGCAGAGCGATGAACCATGAATAAAAACAAATGGACGCACCTCTGTTTGTGCATCATCCAGGCATTAAATTCGTGGCATTCCCAACCCCAACCAACGCCAAAATCCCCGCATCGCGGTTAACACCACCCAGACCGTCGCAGCAGCTGGCTGAGTTAGAATGACTGCGGGGGAAAAGAATGAATATCCAAACCATACCCAGGAAGACGCTCCGCCTCGTGATTCATGGCCGCGTGCAAGGCGTGTTCTTTCGCGACTCGATGAAAAGTGAGGCGCAACTTCTAGCGGTCACCGGCTGGGTGCGCAACCGCAACGACGGCACGGTGGAAGCCGCAGTGCAGGGCGAACCCGCCGCCGTGGACGCCATCGTGCGCTGGGCGCGGCGCGGCTCGCAGCACGCACAGGTGGAGCGGGTCGAGATCGAGCCGCATGAGGGCATCTACACTGGCTTCGATATTATCGGGTAATCGCGCCAACCTCCCCCATCAATCGGGATGGCCGGAGATTGGACCCGGAATCGTTCAGGCAACTGCGCAAACGATCCGTGCAATCAGGGACGCGCGCC
>CAZSIO010000004.1:0-19043 GCA_964606865.1 uncultured Sideroxydans sp. | reverse complement strand
GGCGAAGCTGAAAGTTGATCCCGTACCCGGCACGGAGGCGACCTCGACCCGGTAACCGAGCAGGTTTTCGATGCGGCGCACGATGGACAAACCGAGTCCCAGTCCCTTGCGCCGGTCGCGGTGCGGATTGTCCACCTGATAGTACTCGTCGAAGATTTGCGCCAACGCTGCCGGCTGGATGCCAACGCCGGTATCGCTCACCGCCAGCTCGATCCGATCTTCCTCGGCGCGGCAATGGATGACCACTTCACCCCGCCCGGTATAGCGAATGGCATTCGACAGCAGGTTGCGCAGCATGCGCTCCAGCAGGAAGGGATCGCTATACACCACGGCATCGCAATCATCGCCCGATGGCATGGACAACAGCAATCCCTTGTCTTGCGCCAGCGCGGCAAAATCGACATACAGGCGGTCGAACAGATCATGCAGATGGAAATGCTGGCAGCGCGGCTCGATGATGCCGGCATCGAGCCGCGAGATATCGAGCAGATCGTCAAACATCGCCCCCAGCGCATCGACCGATTTGCCGATCTGCTGCCCCAGCCGTTCAATCTCCGGCGAGCGCGCGGCATCCTGCAATGCCTCAACGAACAGGCGCAGCGCTTGCAGCGGCTGGCGCAGGTCGTGACTCGCCGTGGCGAGGAAGCGGGATTTTTCCCGGTTTGCCTGCTCCGCTTGATCCAGCGCTTCAGCCAATGCTTCCTCGCGCCGGCGCAATTCCGTCAGCAGCGCCGCTTTCTCGAAGCGCTGTCTGAGCAGACGCTCGAAATTGACCATCAATCTTTTCGCGGCATCCAGCAGCACAGCCAGATACACCACCAGCATCAGCACCAGAAACCAGTGCGGCTTGTCGCTCTCCCAGGCCAGACGCAGCATCAGCGGCAACAACTGGGCGAAAGAATAAATCAGCACCGAGGGCGGGTGCATGGGATTCATGGTGATCGCGGCGGACACAAAACCCATCGCCACGCAGATCAGCAACACCTGGTAAGCCAGGTCTCCGGGCACGAACATGATGAGCCAGGCCGCCCCCCAGACCAGACCGGCAGAAGCGGTATGCCAGTGAAAGCGCCGGTTCCAGCGGCGGCATTCGTTCAGGGTCCCGCACGCATCGCGCCGCAGCCCCCACTGCCCCAACTCGATCGCATGCACCAGATTGACCACGGCCAGCCAGCCCAGCAGCCCTGGGTGCGACACACTCTCCCACATCAACCAGACCAGCAGCCACGAAATGACCAGCGCCGGAATAATCATGGTCGGGTACAGCGCGATGCGCGCGCGCAACTGTTCACGCCGCACCGGCAGATTATCGGCGTCGATGGCGAAGCGGAACAGCGTGAAAATGGATTGCATTACAGCGCCAGCAACAAGCGAATATCCTGCGCCAGCCATTCAGGCCGTTGTGCGAACGGTGACAACAGCACGCGCTGGCCGGATGCCGAAATCAGAAAAGTGCCGGCCGAGTGATCCACGGTATAGCTGCCGCTTTGGGTCGGCTGTTTCTGATACAGGATATTGAACGCGCGCGCAGCCTCGGCAGTCGCCGCTGCGTCACCGGACAGACCGACAAAAGTCGGATAAAACGCGGGCGGATACTGCGCCAGCAATTCGCGCGTGTCGCGCTCGGGATCGACCGTGACAAACAACACCTGCACCCGGTCCGCATCCGCCCCCAGCATGCGCATCACCTGCGCCAGGTCGGCCAGCGTGGTCGGGCACACATCCGGGCAATGGACATAACCAAAGAACAACGCCACCACCTTGCCGCGATAATCGGCCAGGCTGCGCGCATGACCCTGCGCGTCAAACAAATGGAAATTGGACTGCGCATAATCGGCGCTGACATCGCTGGCCTTGAACGGCGAAGGCAATTTGGGTTCGCCGCACGCTGTCATCGCGAAGAGCAATGCCGAAATAACGAAGAAACGAAAGACACTGAATTGTTTTTGACTATGCAGCCACATGACACGCCCCCGTCCAACCGTGCACATAAAATGTGTAGCCAACCTTGTACAGGCCATACACCCCGAATCCGATCACCAGCAGTCCCGCCGTTCGCCGTACTTGCGGCGACTGCACCCACCCGCGCAGGCTTTCCCAGAACAGGCCAATCGCCAGCAGATTGGGCAGGGTGCCGAGGCCGAACGCCGCCATGATCAGCGCACCCTGTCCGGCGCTGCCGGAAGCTAGTGAGGTAACGAGCACGCTGTACACCAGGCCGCACGGCAGCCAGCCCCACAGCGCCCCCAGCCCCAGCGCGCGCGGCACGGTATTCACCGGCAAGAGTCTGGTGGTGAACGGTTGCAGGCGGCGCCACAGGCCGCTGCCCAATCTTTCCAATTGGCGCACCGCGCCCCACACCCCGGCCAGATACAGTCCCAGCAACACCAGCATCACGCTCGACAAGGCAAACAACAGATGCTGCACCGGCACCTCATCGCGCAGCAGCATTCCCGCCTGTCCGACCGCACCGACCAGCGCGCCCGCCAGCGCATAGCTGGCAATGCGCCCGCCACTGTAAGCCAGATGGAACGGCCAGCGACTTTTCTCGCGCGGCACCTGTGTGGTGAAGACGCCGACGATGCTGCCGCACATGCCGAGGCAATGCACCCCGCTCAACAGGCCGACCATGAACACTGCAATTAAACTGAACTCACTCATTCGGCGGATTGCATTCCAATAAATTCAAAGCAAGAAGTTGCGCCGCTTCTTTGGCATCCGGCGCCTGCATGAAAGGCACGATCCCCAGCAAAGGCGCTTCGATGCGCTCGCGCAAGGCGTCGATGTTTTCCTGCAAGGCGGGCATTGTCTCATCCAGCACGTTGGCCACCCAACCCGCGCATTCTAGCGGTTGCGCGGCGATGGCGCGCAGGGTAAGCAAAGCATGATTGAGACAGCCGAGGCGCACACCCACCACCAGGATGACCGGCAGGCCGAGTTCTGCGGCCAGATCGGCGCTGTCCTGTTGCGCGTTCAGCGGCACACAAAATCCGCCCACACCTTCCACGATGACTTCATCCGCCTGCGCCGCCAACTCGCGGTAGGAAGTCAGAATGCGGCCAAATTCGATGCGCACACCGGCATGGCGCGCGGCCAGATGCGGCGCGATGGCGTGCGGAAAACAGTAAGGGTTGATCTGGCCGTAAGCGGCCTGAATGCTGCTCGCGGCGCGCAGCGCCCTGGCATCCTCATTGTGATTCTCGCCATCGCATCCCGCCGCAACCGGTTTGAACCCGACCACCCGCTTGCCCTGCGCGGCCAGCCCATGCAGCAGGGCGCAACTCACCAGCGTCTTGCCGACGCCGGTGTCGGTGCCGGTGATGAAGTAGCTCACACCCAACCCCTTTTAGCCACAGAGATCACAGAGAAAGGCGGCAGGTTTTCTCTGTGATCTCGGTGTCTCGGTGGTGAATGGTTCTTCATAGCTTGAAATCCGTCCTGATGATCGCGCGGCCATCCGTCAGCTTCTTTGGCTCCGGCTTCCACGCATGGCCGTAGATGATCTCGAACGTGGCGGGCAGTTTGCCGTCGCAACGCAATTTTTCGTAGTTCTCCACAATGCGTTGCCAGGCCGCTTTGCCCATCATGCCGGGCGCGCGGCCCATCGTTGCATTGTGCGCACCGATGTTGCGCAGATCCTGCATCACCGCTTTCGCGTCGGCGTAGGTCAAGGTCAGCTTTTCCATCTCCATCACCGGGTCGGCAAACCCTGCTGCCACCAGCATATCGCCGATGTCGTGCATGTCGGCGAAGCGGTTGACGTGGTTGTAGCCATCCACGCCGTGGAATGCGGTGCGCAACTCTTGCAGGGTGTCGGGGCCAAAGGTGGAGAACATCAGCAAGCCTTCGGTCTTGATGACGCGCTGCAGCTCCGCAAAGGTGGCCGGCAGGTCGTTGCACCACTGCAAGGCCAGATTCGACCACACCATCTCGACGCTGCTGGATGCGATCGGCAACGCCTCAACATCGGCGCACAGGAAATTTTCGCGCTTCCCGGCAAATAATTTCTTCCACCAACCGGCCGTCCCGCGCGCTACCTGCAGCATGCCAATGGCGATATCGAGCGCGACGATTTCGGCCGCCGGATAACGCTCGCCCAACTGGCGTGTGCCCCAGCCGGTGCCGCTGCCGGCATCGAGGAGTCGCGCCGGTTTCAGCTTGATGTAATCGAGCTTTTCCAGCATGCGCGAGCAGACCTCGCGCTGCAACACGGCCGCCGCATCGTAACCGCTCGCGGCGCGGCTGAAGGCGCGCCTTACTTGCTTCTTGTCTATTTCAAATTCGTTCATTACAAAACCATTTCTTGCGACAGAGGATAAAGAGATCACAGAGAGAAATAATCTAACGCGCAGATATCTCTGTGTACTCTGTGCTCTCTGTGGCTAATTGTCTTTCGCATTTAGGAAACCCTTTACCGTTTCAACAAACTGTTTCGGATGGGACAGGAACGGCACATGCGCTGCGCCCGCGATCTCGACCAGGCGCGCATTTGGCATGGCGTGTGCCAGATAGTTGGAGGCCCCGGGCGGCGTCAGTTTGTCGCGTTGCCCGGCGATGACCAATGTCGGCTGCCTGATGGCGGCGAGTTCTCCGCGCTGATCGATGTCGCGCAGAATCGCCAGCCCCGCGCGCAAAGCTTCCTTGTCCGGCTCGCCGCGACTGAACAGCTTTTCGCGCAATGTGCTCAGCAACCCGCGCTCATTCTCGCTGCCGCGCAATTGCAGCGCGATGAAACGGCGCAGGGTCGCGGCATGATCCTGTTCCAGCTCGGCGGCAAATTTCTCCAATACCTCGCGCGGCATCCCGCACGGCCAATCCTCGCGCGCTGAAAAACACGGCGTGCTGGCCACCACGATCAGCTTGTTGATTTTGGCTGGCTCGCGCAGCGCCCAGTGCAGCGCCACTTGCCCGCCCAGCGACCAGCCGCAGACAGACACCGGCTTGCCAAAATGTTCGGACAATGCGCAAACCAGCGTGTCGAGGTTGGTTGTGGCCAGAGCCGGGCTGCGGCCGCAACCCGGCAGATCGACAGTGTGCACGGTGAATGACTGTGCCAATTGCGCCACGGCATCACCCCACACGCCGCCATGCATGCCCCAGCCATGCAGCATGGCCAGCGGTGCGCCGTGCCCGCTCACTTCAACATGCAAGCTCATGCAACGCCCCGATCAATCGTTCCACATCTGCCGCGGAGTGCGCTGCCGACAAGGTGATGCGCAAGCGTGCCGTGCCCTGCGGCACGGTCGGCGGGCGGATCGCCGCGACCCAGATGCCGCGCGCGCGCAGTGCTTCGCTTAACACCAGGGCCTGCCGGTTGTCGCCGATGAGCAACGGCTGGATCGCCGTTTCCGACGGCATCAGCGGCCACGGCAGATCGGATAGTCCGTTGCGCAGTTGTGCGATCAAGTTGTGCAGATTTGCGCGCAGTGCATCGCCCTGTTCGATCAGTTGCAGACTTTGCAGCAGCGCCACCGCCAAGGCGGACGGCGCTGCCGTGGTATAGACGTAGCTGTTGGCATGATTGACCAGCGTGTCGATGACCGCTTGCTCGGCTGCGACAAACGCGCCGGACACGCCGGCGGCTTTGCCCAGCGTCGCCATGTAAATGATGCGATTAACTGGAAAGTCGCGCAGCGATTCATTTGCCTCCTCGCCCGCTTGCGGGAGAGGATTGAGGAGAGGGGAGCGGGCATGGCGGCTTTCATCGGAGACAGCTTCCTGGCCATGCCCACTGGATGCAATCGCGAAGTGTGCGAGCGAACCGCGCCCCTGTTCGCCCAACACGCCAAAACCGTGTGCATCATCCACGTACAGCCACGCGTCGTGCTGCTCGCACAAAGCCAGCAATTCGTGCAAGGGCGCAATATCGCCATCCATGCTGAACACGGCGTCGGTGATGACCAGTTTTCTGCCGCTTTTCGTCTGTGCCAGCAATTGCGCCAGTTGCGCCCTATCGCCATGCCGATAGCGCTTCACCGTCGCACGCGACAGCAGCATCGCGTCATTCAATGACGCATGGTTGAGCTTGTCGGCAAACACCGTATCGCCCTTGCCCGCCAGCGCCTGCACCACGCCAAGGTTCGCCATGTAGCCGGTGGAGAACAACAGCGCGGCCGGTTTGCCGACGAAGGCGGCGAGCCGATCTTCGAGTTGCTGGTGCGGCGCAAAATGCCCGCTCACCAGATGCGCCGCACCCGCGCCGGCGCCCCAGTCCCGTGCGCCCTGCTGCAAGGCGGCGATCAGTTGCGGGTGATTGGCGAGGCCGAGATAGTCGTTGCTGCAGAAGGCGAGGTACGGCTTGCCATCCACCACGATGTGCGGCGATTGCGGCGATTCCAGCGTGCGGCGCTGACGCAGCAGGCCGCGTGCAGCGCGTTCGTCGAGGTCATGTTCAAGTTGTTGAAAAATCATTTCTTGCCACAGAGATCACAGAGCACACAGAGACAAGCAAAAACAGAGCTGCGTTCTCTCTGTGATCTCTGTGTACTCTGTGGCTAATAATTTTTATCGGCAAACGGGTACATCCCCAGCTTGTCCAGCAGCGCGCGGTCGCGCTCGACATCGGGATTGCCGGTGGTCAGCAACTGGTCGCCGTAGAAAATCGAGTTGGCACCGGCGATGAAACACAGCGCCTGCACCGCGTCGCTCATCTGCTGGCGTCCGGCGGAAAGGCGCACGCGCGCGGTCGGCATGGTGATGCGCGCCACCGCGATGGTGCGCACGAAGTCGAGCGGGTCGAGGTCTTCGGTCTGTGCCAGCGGCGTGCCTTCGACTTTGACCAGATTGTTGATCGGCACGCTCTCGGGATACGGTTCCATGTTGGCCAGTTGCGCGATCAGTCCGGCGCGCTGCGTCAGATCCTCGCCCATGCCGACGATCCCGCCACTGCATATATGCATCCCGGCGCGGCGCACGCGTTCCAGCGTGTCGAGACGGTCCTGATAATCGCGCGTGCTGATGATGTCGCCGTAAAACTCGGGCGAGGTATCCAGGTTGTGGTTGTAGTAATCCAGACCTGCCGCGCGCAGTTGTTCGGTCTGCTCATCGTTCAGCATGCCCAGCGTGGCACACGTCTCCATGCCGAGGGCGCGGACCGCCTTCACCATTTCCACCACGCTTTCCATATCAGCCGCAGAAGGCTCGCGCCACGCCGCGCCCATGCAGAACCGATCCGCGCCCGATTGCTGGGCGGCCTTGGCGGCTTTCACCACTTCTTCCACTTCCAGCATCTTGCGGTTTTCCACCCCCGCGTTGTGAAAGGCCGATTGCGGACAGTAGCCGCAATCCTCCGGGCAGCCGCCGGTCTTGATCGACAGCAGGGTGGAAAGCTGCACCTGATTCGGATCGAAATGTGCGCGGTGCACCTGCTGTGCGCGGAACAACAGGTCGGCGAACGGCAGCTTGAACAATTCCTCGACGGCGGCGACGCTCCAGGGTCGCGCCGCGGCATCGACGGTTGCGGGGCGAATCATGGCAATGGGGCGAGTTTGCAGGTTCATGTTTGCGGGAGGGCAGAATGGCGGTAAATTGGAAGGGCTGCATCTTCATGGAAAGGGCATTGGCTTGTCAATTTTATCAACAGCCTTGCTGAACATTGGCTCAAAATTGGGGCGGCGACTGCCTGCCCAGCCTTGCCAACTTTGCGGCGGATCAAGCCACGACGGCCTGTGCTGCGCGGCATGTGATGCCGAATTGCCCCGTCTTGGCACGGCACATTGCCCGGTCTGTGCATTGCCTACCCTGAACGGTGAAATATGCGGGCGCTGCCTGCGCGATCCGCCGCACTTCGACCGCACCGTAGCCGCCTTCAGTTACCGCTTCCCGCTCAATCAGCTCATCAAGGCACTCAAATTCCACGAGCAGTTGGTGTTGGCGGATTTTCTGGCAGATGCCATCATCCCGCGCATCGTGTTGCGCCCGGACGTCATCATGGCCTTGCCGCTCCATCCGGCGCGCTTGCGGATGCGCGGCTTCAATCAATCGCAGTTGCTGGCAGCGCGCATCGCCCACCGTCTGGATATTCCCCTGCTCACCAATGTGTGCCAGCGCGTGCGCGACACGCCGCCCCAATCGTCACTGTCTTGGCAGGAACGCGACAAAAACATGCGCAAGGCATTCGCTGTGACCGCTGACGTTGATTGGCGGGGCCAACATATCGCCCTCGTGGATGATGTGATGACCAGCGGCGCGTCGATGAGCGCGTTGGCGGATGCCGTCAAGCAAGCCGGTGCGGGCGAGGTCAGCGCGTGGGTGGTGGCGCGCACACTGCCGCGCAGTGTCTGAAACTATAATCCGTCGAGCTTTTGCTGTACGAATGCCGTCAATTCCGGGGTCAGGCTGCGCGAGGCGAGTGCCTGCCGATACGCAGCCTGAGCATCTTCGCTGCGTTGCACTGCCTGCAATGAAATGCCATACCCCATGAGCCATATTCCGTTGTTCGGCGCGAGTTGCACGGCAATCCGATAGTGGGTCACGGCTTCTTCGTGGCGCCCGGCACGCTGCAGCAACGCCGCATAGAACGCCTGATAGTCTGGATTATCGCCGGCTTTAACCAAATTCGTTTGCAAGGTTTCCAGCGCCTGAACCAAATCCCCGCGCTCGACTTGCACACGTGCCAACAGCATGCTGAATCCGGTATGGGCGGGCTTGAGCGTCAATCCCTCTTGCAGCAGGCGCTCCGCATCAGCGCTGCGATTGTCTTCCGCCAGCAACACAGCCTGTGCCAGACGCGCCTCTTCGAGCTGTGCATTCAATTCCAATGCCGCCGCATAACCGGCCAGCGCCTCGATAGCCCGCCCCTGCTGTTGCAACACCAAAGCCTTGCGATATTCCGCATCGGCACGCTGGGTACGGCTGACCTGTTTGAGCGGCAATGTTTTTGTGGCGGCGGCACGGGGCGCAGCGGTTTCAGGCATTGCCGGTTTAGGCACAGTTGGCAGAGGCTTCGGTGTCCGAACCATGCCCGCCGGGTGATCCTCGACCGGTTTGCGCGGCTTTGCCGTTTTACTTTCTGGCCGGGTTTCAGACAAAGGCAACCTACTGAGTTCGAAACTCTTCTTCGCAGCAATCCCCTCTTCAATGCGCACAGGCGTCATCGCGTCGGGTGATGCCAACTCGCCCACCGCCCGTTGCGGGACGGCGGTTTGCGCTTCCGGTTTCTTTTGGAATGCTGTGAGCATCCATGTGGCAGTCGCAAGCACTGCCGCCAACACCAGCGCCAGCACCATTGGCCTGACCCAGCGATATCCGGCTTGCGGCGGCACCGCACGCACTTGCATCTGATCCGACGCAGCGCCCACGCCACGCTGCTCCAATCGATTCAGCACCTGGTTGATAAGACTCATCGCCCGTACACCCAGATGGCCATGATCGCTGCCAGTGCCGCTGCCGCGCCGAACACGGTCCAGAGCAACCAGTCGCGGCGCACTTCCGGCGTATCGGCAGCCGCGATGCCAATATGCTTGAAGGTCACCTGCTGGCGCCCCTCGGCAAACGCCAGCATCAGCGCCTTGTGCGCCACGATGTTGACCAGGCGCGGGGTGCCGCCGGTAATGCGATGCAGCTTGCCCACTGCCGCCTTGCTGAACAATGTATCTCCGCTATATCCGGCTACGGCCATGCGGTGGCGCAGGTAACGTTCGAGCTCATCCCGCAACAAACCTTTCAACTCATATTGGAAACTGATGCGCTGGCGCAGTTGGCGGATCGAATTGTGGCGCAATCGCTCATTCAACTCGGGCTGGCCGAACAGCACGACCTGCATCAGCTTGCGCTTTTCAGTCTCAAGGTTGGTCAACAGGCGCAGCACCTCCAGGCTCTCCAGCGGCATCGCCTGCGCCTCATCCAGACATACCAGGACGCGTTTCCCCTCGCGCGCGAAGTTGAGCATGGCGCGAGTCAATTCTTTCAGGAGATGGTGCTGGTCGATATCGCTGTCAAGCTCAACGCGGAATTCATCCGCCAGTGCCAGCAACAGGCTGCGCGGTTCAAGATAGGGATTGGGCAAATAGGCGGTGACGAACCGGGTTTCACTTTTTACATCGGCATCTTCATCTTGAGTGCCGATGAGGGTGGTGGCTTGCCGTCCCTGGTTCAGCGTGGCGAGGAACTTGCGGCACAGCAGTGTCTTGCCGTTGCCTACTTCGCCGGTGATCTTGATGAAACCTTCACCGTTGCGGGCGGCGACCAGCAGGGTGTTCAGCCCCTCCTGGTAACTGCTGCAGGCGAAGAAGAAACTGGTGTCCGGCGTCAGGGAAAACGGGGGTTCGCGCAGTCCGAAATGCCGCAGATACATGTCAGCTTAACGGGACATGTTTTTGATGCGATCCCGACTGCGCGCGATGTCGTTCGACCAGTCGCTGTCGCTGTTGATCACTGTCGGTTTGATCAGAATGACCAATTCGCGTTTTTGGGTACTCTTGCTGGTCTGGCCGAAAATCATCTTCGGCAAACCGGGCAAACCGGATTGGTCATCGAAAGTCGCCTGCCGCATCAGGCCGCCGATCGCCACGATCTGCCCGTCTCTGGCACGGACAATGCTGTCCGTTTCCGACACCGAGCTGGAGGCCAGCGGCAAATTCAGGGTGCCGCCGACGCCGCCGATATTCACCGTCTTGTTGACTGTCGTAACCAGACTGACCGATGGGTGCACATGCAGAATGATCTCGTCGTTCTGGTCGATGCGCGGCGTGACATCCAGCGCGATGCCCGAGAAGAAAGGCTGCAAGGTCACCTCCGGTGTGGTGGTGGTCGCGGTGCCGGTCGTTGTCGTGCTGGACACATTGGTCACAAAAAATTCGTCGGTGCCCACTTTCAGCACAGCCTTCTGGTTGTTCAGAGTCGCGATGCGCGGGCTGGACAGGACATGCACATCGCCCTGTGTTTCGAGAAAGTTCAACAACGCCGCAAAGTTGCTGGTTTGGAACGCGAGGCCAAACAGCGAACCGGCCGCTCCCATCGCGCTCGTTGCAACCGGCAATAGCGTGGCACCGGGTGTGGCAGTCAGTTGATTGTTCGACAACACTGTCGCCGCACCCGCCGTAATCGGGTTAAGCGTACTGCCCGGCGCGCCAATTCCGGTTGACAGCAAACTGTTTGGATTATTTTTAAAAGCGGCCCAGTTCACACCGGACTGGAACGATTCATTCAATTGGACTTCGACGATCTTGGCTTCGAGGATCACCTGGCGCTCGACGGATATTTGAGAGGCTTTCAGATAAGCCGCGACATTGCCCATCTCATCCGGCATGGCGCGCACCACGATCACCCCTGACATCGGGCTGATCACCACACTCCGCCCCGGTTCGCTCCCCACGATGGCAACCAGCGCATTGCTCAATTCGTCCCAGAAATCCGCCTTGCTGGTCATGCTGACCTGGCTGCTTTGCAGGCCGCTGGTCGAACTGCCGGCAGTCGAGGTGCTCGTGCCGGTCGGTGCACCCGAGGAATTATCCGAAACCGAGCCGGAGGTCACGCGCAAATTGGATTTCCCCTCGCGTTGTCCGGTCAGATAGTTCACCTGAAAAATGCGGGTCTGCAGACCGAGCGGCTGAATGTAGATACGCGTTCCGTCCACCCTGTATTCGTAGCCATACATCTGATGAATCGTTTCCAGCGCGTCGAATACGGTCACGTCTTTCAGGTTGAGCGAAATGCTGCCGCTGACCTCCGGATGCAGCAACATGCTGTAGCGCGTACCCGACACGATGGCCAGAAACACCTGCTGTGCCGGGGTGTTGCTCACCACCAGATCGAACTTGGTCTCGGCCGGCGTCTCATCGGTTTTCCGTCCGGGAACTGCCAGCGGCGGCAGCAGCGCATTGTTTACTTCATCCTGTTTGCTTGGTGTGGCATCCACTTTGACCGCCGCATCCAATTCCTTGTCGATCTGATTTTTCACGCTCTGCCTGGAGCCGCTGCCGGCACAACCCGCAACCGACAGCACGCACAACAAGATGGCTATTCGCTTCATTTCCCACTCCCGTTCTTGGTCTCATCAGGCGCACAGATCACCGCGCGCTTCACAGACTTGGCTTTGGTAATTTTTTTGGCTTTGTTTGCCGGCTTACTGATTGGCTGCAGCGTCTGGCGTTTGACGCAGGCCAACTCGTCCTTGCTCATGTTCACCGTCGGGAACATATGCATCACCCGCCGCCCCTGCGGCCCCGTCAACACCACGCAGGTCTCGTTCACCCGGGTCAACACGGCATCCCCGTACTTTTCCCCCACTCCGATTTCGGTGCCATTGATGATGGCCGCCTCGCGTTTGCGCGAAATGATCACCGATTGCAAATCGGGGGCGGGTGCGCTCTGATTCGCGCCATAGCCCTCGCCGGGCAAGCCGGGAACCAGCCCGATCGCCGGCCGCGTCGGGTCGGTCAGTTGTTCTGCCGCAAGCGGTACGCCGCTAAAGCACACCATGCAGCCGGTCAGCCACGGCAAATTCTTCAGGGCACGCTTCAAATTTGCAGCCATGTCTCATCCAAGCTCAAGGTGTACAGCGTCAGTGTCAATTCCGCTTCCGGATATTTCACCACATTCATTTTGGCCATGCTCCAGAACATCTGCGTTGGCAGCTTTTCCAGGGCGGCAAGATATTGCAGCAGACCGGCGTAACTGCCGCGCACGGTCATCTCCACGCCGTGTTTGTAGATCTGTGTTCCAGTCCCGGCGGGCTTGACTGTGCCCTCAACGGCGGGCTCGCCAGCCGGCCCATCTGCGGCTGGCTCGATGAACAACGATGCCGGCAGCGTATTCAACGCCACCAATTGCAGGCGCGTATTCCTGCTCAATACCTGCTCCAGCACAACCGCCATCCGCTGCGGCGGCACCAGCCTGCCCTGTGTCTCTTTCAGGTAGGCGTCGCCCTGGCCGATCTGTTCGCGCAGCTGGCGCGCACGCTCGCGCTGCGGCGAATGTTCATCGGCCTGCTTGGCCGCCAGCAGTTCGTTCAATTGGGCCTGCACCTCTTTCATCCTTTCCTGCTGTTGCACCACTTGCGACGAGATGAGCTTCTGCTGTGCCAACAAGGGGTCAATAAAGAATGCATTGATCAGCGATACCAGGGCAAAGACGGCGGCGGCAAAGATCAGTGCGCGTTCGCGCAACGACATGGCGTCCACTTTGCCGATGAATTGAAGCAAGCGTTCGCGCATCACTTTACCGCTCCTTCTGTTGCGGTCGATTGCAGGCTGAACTCGACATAAGCGGGGATTAAATCCTTGCCGTCGGCCGTTGCGGGGCGCTTCATCTGCAACGCCGAGAACGACTTGCCGCGCATCACCGCCTCCCTGTTCATGCGCCGAATATAAGTCGGCAGCAACTGCGGGTTCGTCACCGCGCCTTGCAGACTGATCTGCGCGCCGCCGCCCTTGAGCTCGAACCCGGTGAGCCACAGGCCGCTAACCGATTGCCGGGCGAACGCCCGCAGGTATTCCGAATAGCCCCGGGTATTGCCGATTGCGCCACTATTGAGCAGCTCCAGCACATTGCCCTGCGCGACTGCTTGTGCTTCCAGCATCTTCAATTCATCGCTCAACATCCGATTTGAGCGCTGGGGCGAAAATTCGTCGGCATAGTTGAGCAGCCGTTTCTGCTCCGCTTCGTAGCGCCGGGTCATTTCTTGTGTCTGCTTGTCCATCTGCTGCACCTGATACCACGCGTAACCATAGAACACGATTGATCCCAGCACGATCAGGCCAAGCATTTGCAGCATCGTTGCCACGGAGAAATATTTCTTCTGCTTGAGGAAGATCGGGTTGAACAGGTTGATCTGCTGGCTCATAGCGCCTTCTTCTCCTGGCGCAGCGCGGCGCCCAGCGCACGCAGGGCATAACAGGCAAATTCGCGATCAGCCAATTCCGGCACCCCGACGATATCCATACCTTGCGCCAGATCCAGCGCCCCGACTTGCAGATCCAGATTGTCCGACAGCGATTGCACCAGCGTGGATTCTGCCGGCACGGAAACCAGCAGGCGATCCAGCGGAATATGGTGGAACTGGCGGTCGAAATAATCCAGCGAGCGCTGCACTTCCAATTTCGCCCGATCCTGATATTGCTGGCGCATCCCTTCATCCGCATCGGTCAACTGGCCGAGAGAGATGTCGAGGCGCCGCGCCAGAAACAATTCGCCGTCGCTGGTCATGGTCAGCAAGCCACCCTCATCATCGAATGCCAGCAATGCCAAACCCCGCCCTTCCGTTTCGTACAAGGCCGCGATGTTGCGTTGCGATGTCTCGGCGATATCGATCACCGTCAGATCGATCCTGGCTTTTTCGAACAGCGCGATGCGTTTGCGGATGGTCTCGTTGGAGGCTGCCACCGCGTACAGCGATTGCGGACGATCACTGCCGTATTTGCCGGCGGGGATCTGCAACACGTCAATTGTGGCGTCATCCACGTGGTAGCTCAACGAGTCCTTGATCTTCCAGCGTATCGCTGTCTTCAGCTCGTCCACCGGCACACTGGGCGCCTCCACCATCAGCAGCTGATATTCATTGGACGACAGCACCGTGGTATAGCGACCGCCTTCGAGTTGCGCCTCTTTGCGAATCTTTTCCAGGGTGGCGGAATTGACCTCGTTGGCAGGGTAAAACGCGCATCGCGTCACTTGCGGGCGAGCACCCACATACTTGGCTTGCGCGATATACACTCCCTTGTTGCCAAAGGACACAGAAATCCAACCGGTTTCGCGGCTGCTGCGGTTAAACAAGGAAAATAATTGTGGCATTTGCATAATCCGCGCGAACTTAATCGACCAACCCATTGCTGTCAAGGATATTTTTCCAGCTAACTGCCGTAATTCCGGCATTTTCTTGGCGAATTTCAGACACCCCCGTTTTTTCCGTCCGGGTTCGCATCATTTCGCTCAATACACATTGAATTTTAGAGACACCCCCTGGTTGAGGGTATCTCTTACCTGCCCAACTTCACACTAATCATGCGCTCGATGTAATTCGGGCCGGGCGCGGGATTGGGGCACACAGGATCGGCACAGGCAGTGGCGATGACATCGTAAATCCAGATGGTTGATGCGCCTTCAATATATGCAGTCGGTACGCAATTCACCGTCACCGTAAAAGGCGACAGCGTGCCGCCCAAACTACCTGCCGCAAAGTTGGTGGCGCACGCTGCGGCGGCGGGTGCACTGACCGGGCTGGTCGCGACCTGATATGCCGCCCAGTCAATACCGGCGCGCGCCGCCTGGTACGCGCGCGAGCCCATCACATCCAGCGCCGAGCTTTGGTGCTGGGCGGCAGAGAACGTCACCATCGCCACACCGAGAAAGGACAGCACCACCAGCAGAAAAATGGCGGTGACGATGCTGAAGCCGCGCTGCGCCGTCATTCCCGTGCAGGCGGGAATCCAGTTGGTCGAATGACTCTCGCGGAGCGAGGCAAACCCTCTACACGTCCTGCTGCGCAAGGCTTTCATATTGACGGATTCCAGCCTGCCCGCAGGGCGGTTTATCCTGAACCTGTCGAAGGACGGGAATGACGGTTTAAGTATGCTCATGGTGCGTTGTTCACGTGGATTTCGTTGTACAGGCTCACGCTTTCGTTGCTGCGGGTCAGCGTGAGGCGCACAGACACCAGACCAAAACGCTGGCTGGGCAAATCATAAACGATCGCACATGCACTCACCCTGTCGGCAAGGATCGCGCTCGCACCCCCCACCGGCGGATTGACCTGTGCTGCATTAAAACCGTATCCGGCGTAGCGTCTGAGCTGCCCCGTCCCATCCCCGTTGGCATCCGTCCCCGGGTTTTCGCACGCATATGTTACCGCCTGCTGTATGCCGTCCACCACGTCAAAGCGCTGCGAGGGAAGTTCCGCCCAGACCGGCAATGCCGTCGCGCTGAAATTTACGCTCGTTTGTGCCCCGGCCGCACCGGTGTATGCCCGCAAGATACCCGCCGCCGCGGTGCTGTAGGGCGGATTGCCATCCGACTGCGTGCTGCCGATGACGATGAAATCATTCGCCGCGAAGTTGATCGCCGTGCCGACGATGTCGAAGCTGCCATCCGCCACACCAAAATTCAGCACGTTGCCCGGTGTGTCGGCCCGATAGCGTCCGCCGTCTCTGGTCGGCAGGAATTCCACACAGGGTGTCGCGCCACAGCTGGCGATGCGCACGCTGTTCGGCACGGCGGTGCGGATATCGCGCGCCATGCGGCGCATGGCGGTGTCGGCAATGTCAGTCAGTTCGGCGCGGCGCGCGCTATCGATATAGCCCTGCACCGGCGCCTTGATGAAGCTCGCCACGATGCCGCCGATGATGCCGGTGATAACGATCACGATGACCATTTCGACCAGGGTGAAACCGCGGGATGATCGTCCGTTAAAACGAAAACCCGTTGTAGGAGCTCGATTTATCGAGCGATTGTTGACAGCTATCGCTCGATAAATCGAGCTCCTACACAGCAATAGATTATCTGGGTTCGTCATCAGTAAGCCGTCCTGTAGCCGTCGATGACAATCGGGTTGGTTTCGGGATCGGTCACGGTCACCGTGATGCGCACCGCGCTGGCTGCCGCAATGCCGTTGAACGCCTCGTTGGCGACGACGACGCTGGCGTTGTAACTGCCCAGCCCGGGCACGGCGACACCGTTGATATCGGAGATTCCCGCCCCCCCTGTGGTGAATCCGTTATAGTCGGCAACAATGTGGTATGCCGTTGCGCGATTCGCCGGCGTCACCGCCACGTTCGTGCCGTCCGCCGAAATGAAATCCTGCAACTCGATCTCTTCCAGCAGCGATTCCGCCACGGCCATCGCCTGCTTGTGGATGAGCGGGTCGGCGCTGTGTCGCATCACCTGATTCATCACCTGCAGGATACCGGTCAGCGCCACGCTGATGATGACGATGAACATGATCAGCTCGATCAGGCTGATGCCGCGCTGCACACCAAATGGCAACTGTTCAGAAAACCCCTCTTTCTGCGCCCACGTCTTATCGAACAATTGCTTGATGCGCGGCTCGGCATGTTTAAGCAATTCGGGATTCTGCTCGTAGGCACTCAAGAGAAAATCGCGGTTCGCCTCAATCTCTTGCAGCAATTGGAAATTCTGTTCTGCTGTCGTCATTTTTGGGACTGAATCTTCCTTAACTCTTCGACATCGATCATGTCCTTGCTACGCCCTGTTCCCGATTTCATCTCAATCAAATGAGCAATTGATGCCACTGGAATTTCGAGCGAACCCACCTTGACCATCGTGGCATCTCGCCGTAACTCTGCAAACGACACCACAGGTTTAACCAGTACGTCCAACACCAAGGCTCTCGTTTCATTGGTCCGCAAACTGAACGCAAGCATCCCTTTCTCTCGAAACCACTGGTCAATCAATTCCGGCTGCGCCAGTGAATCAATTGGGACAGGAATAGTCGGGCGCAAACCCGCCGATTTGGCAGAAGAAATAAAGTTCTGCAGATTAGCTTCATCCATCGCCAGCACCACATCAACATCCATTGTCACCCGCTGATATCCCTGCAAGGCAACCGCCAACCCACCCACCAGCACAAAATCAACCTTGGACTGTATCAACAACTTGATGAGATCGAACATGTTCATACAGGATGCCCCGCCAACTTAATACACATAACCTGTCTCCTGCTCAATGTTGATGGTCGTCGTGCCGACCACCATGGAAGCCGCCGCATTCGGCACGGGCCGGCCCAGCGCATCGAAGACGAACGCCTGCGGCAAGGCCGGCGCCACCGCCACACTATTCAGGATCACGCAATTGACATTGCCTGCGGCGTTGAGCAGCGTGCCGCAATTCGGCGTTGCCGCCGCGCTGATGGTCACGGTCAGCCCCGCCGTGCGGCGCTGCGCGATGGCGACTTTCTGCCCGTAGCGCAACGCCGCCACGACCTGGTCTGCCGTGCCCCGTTCCTGAAATGCATTGTTGTCAAAGAAGCGCGGCAATGCGGCCACGGCCAGAATGCCAATGATGACCATCACGGTGATGAGTTCCACCATAGTGAAGCCGCGTAGCTTATTCAAACCACTCATGCTGCCAGCTTATGCAATGCGAGTGAAACGGTTTCCGGAACTTCCATCGGCATAAACAAGTTTTCTGGATAGAGGTAATCCTCTCCGTCTTCGTCCACGATACGAATGCAGTGCTTTGCCGCCGCCTTGGCATCTGGAATCAACTCGTACAGTTTTCGCACTTCCAGCGAAGCGGCGTAGCCTTCATTGCTTAAACAGATCACATATTTTTCCATTTTTCACCTCACGGAAATGCTTTGATTCGCACTTGTTATGGCCGGGCAATCATCCCCGCCGCCTCGGCGGCACTTGAGCAGTTGGCGCGGCGATCCACTCGGCGAGATCACGCCAGAAATGAGCGTGTTGGTGTCGAGCACGATCCGCATCGTTAACGTGAAAATCGCCTTTTTCGTTTGCCCTTTCTCCCGCAGGGATTGAAAGGTGCCTTTCTCGTTCGCCTCCTCGCCCGCTTGCGGGAGAGGATTGAGGAGAGGGTATCGGGGGAAAGTTGGATAGGGGGAAACGGGCATGGCGAATTTCATCATCAGGGGTGGCTACTCGCCATGCCTGTTAGCTGCGATTAAATGCGCGTTCTTTGCGTGCGGCTTGAATCTCGGCGTCAATCTCTGCGTCAGAAAGCGGTGGCATATTCAATTTGTCGAGATTAGAAAATGCCTCACCCAAACGAACCCCGGCAGACGAGCGCGATTCACGCGCTGCCAAAAACTCGACAAAATCCTCCACTTCGGCCAAACGCTGCTGCGGGAGTCGTTGCAGCTTATCAATCAATGCGGGAGCAATTGCGTTCATGGTGCACTCCTTACGATAAAAATTCAGAGGCTGCGCAGTGTAACAAAAACCCTGATTCACCTGACGAAAAACAAAGGAGGCTGAAGCCTCCCTTGTTCAATCAAGACTTTTTCGACTTACCCTTCGTTGCTCTGAGGTAGAGGTAGGCTGGACTTAATTCGAGTCTGACCCCATTTTTTTGCGCCAGGGAGGCCGCAGCCTCCCCTTGTTCATTGCGATGATGGGTAACACAAGCTCAAC
>CAZSIO010000003.1:0-21834 GCA_964606865.1 uncultured Sideroxydans sp. | reverse complement strand
TGATCGAACTGATGATCGTGGTCGCGATTATCGGTATTCTGGCTGCTGTGGCGATCCCTGCTTACAGCGATTACACCAAGAAGGCCAAGGCGACCGAGCTGACGCAAGGTACAGCCGCGCTGAAGACGGATGTTGAGGCATGCGTTCAAGACTTGGGCACTTTGAACGGCTGTACTGCTGGTTCCTACGGCATCGCAACTAACCTCTATGCAAACGGCACTACTTGTGATGGTAGTGCCGCTGGCGTGTTGAGCGGCACCAAATACGTCAACTGCAAGGTGGTGGCTGACGGTGTCATTACAACCTGGAGCCCCAAAGGCGTGCTGGATAACAGGGCTGGCAGTGCAGGGTTGTCCTATAAGCTGACGGCCGAGATCGGTTCCGCTGGCGTGGTTTGGCGCTCTGGTGGTACCTGCGTGGATGAGGGCTTCTGTAAGTAAGCTGTAGCTTTCTGAATAAACAAAAGCCGGGTTTCCCCGGCTTTTGTGTTTATGCTGAGGAGTTATTTGAATGACAGGCAAGATGCTCACTTTGTTTTTGGTTCTGTTGTCTGCCGCTGTTGCGGCACTGTATGGGCAATTCCTGTGGAACCCTGTTGTGTTCGACGATCTGCCGTTCTTTATGAGCAACGAGGCGGGGCATCAGCCGATACAAGATTACAGCTATTCTGTACTTGAGCTACGCTCATTACCCTATGCAACCTTGGCTTGGGGTAAGGCGCTGTTTGGCAATCAGATGCTGCATTACCGTATCGAAAACCTGCTGCTGCACCTGGCGGTCGTAGTTGCCCTGTTTTTCTTTCTGTTTCGATTGTTTGATTTGTTGCTTAGTCAGCGTAAGTCCGGACAGTTGAGTCCCGGCGCCCTGGCTTTTTGCGCGGCGCTGTTGTTTGCCTTGCATCCGGTTGCAGTCTACGCGGCGGGGTATCTGGTGCAGCGCACTATCTTGCTGGCAACGTTGTTCGGTTTGCTGGCGATGCTTGCTTGGCTGCATGGTGAAGGGCGGGATAGCAAGCCGTGGTTGTGGGCGAGTGTGTTGTTCTACTATCTGGCCGTATTTTCCAAGGAACATGCCATCATGCTGCCGGCCATTCTGCTGGCTTTAACCATCCTGTTGCACGGGGATTGGCGTGAAAGGATCAAACGCCGTTGGTTGATGGTATTCGGATTCGTGGCCATTGCGCTGTTTGTCATTGCTGCGAAAAAAGGTGTGCTAGGTTCGGCTTACGAGATTTATGCGCCGGACATGCTGGTCGAATCTGATAACGACCTGAATTATGCATTGAGTGTGCTGACCCAGAGCTGGTTGTTCTTCAAATATGCAGCGCTTTGGCTGTTCCCCAATCCGAACTGGATGTCGGCGGATATGCGCGAGCCGTTCGCGGCATCCTTGTGGTCGGGTTACCTGGCGGCCTTTTTCGTGTTCCTAACCTGGGGAGCATTGGCGGTGTGGCTGCTGATCAAACGTGGTCGTTTGGGTTTGCTGGGTTTTGCGTTGCTGTTCCCGTGGCTGATGTTCCTGCCGGAATTCTCGACCGTCCGTATTCAGGAGAGCTTCGTGCTGTACCGCAGCTATCTGTGGGCGGTGGGCGCGTGTGCGATGCTGCCCTTGTTGCTGGACAGACTGGACAAGAATATGGCCGGCATCGTGGCGGGCGCGATAGCTCTGGCGATGTTCCCGATCTCCATGGATAGACTGGCTTCGTTCTCTCATCCGCTGATCCTGTGGGAGGATGCAGTGAAGCTGGTGAAGGACAAGCCCGATCTGCCGGGTGTCTACCGTATCTACTATAACCGAGGCACCGAGCTGCTGAAGGTGGATGATTACGATGGTGCGATAGAAGATTTAAAGTTCTCGGCGAAACTTTATCCAGACTGGCCGTTCCCCTACAACAATCTGGGGGCGGCATACGGCAAAAAACACGAGTGGGCGCTCTCTGTGGAGGCGTTCTCGGCGGCCATCGATGTGGCGCAACGCAAGCAGATGGGCATCAATCCCAGGCCTTATCTGGGGCGGGCAATCTCCTACGAGCAGATGGGGCGTCTTGATCTGGCGCGCAGCGATTACGAGTTGACCTGCAAGGTGGCCAACAAGGGCTGTGACAAGCTGACCAATGTGCACAACCGATAATCTGCCGCAGATTGCAGGTTCGATTGCGCATGCGTTAATGCCCTAAAGTTTCCGCAAGCGCTGCCGATATCTTCAGCGTGCACCATGCCGTCCTTCTCCTCCCGGCGTGGCACATCTCCACAAGTGTCCCGCTCGGCCCAATCGCCGAGTGGGGCATTTGGATTTTTTGTAGGAATCCTTCCTAGGCAAAAATCGGAATAGCTCCGATTTTTTTCTGTGCCTCACCCTCGCAGAATGCGATCGTCGAATTGAGACATCATTTTGAGGGGGGCATGATGAATACAATCCAAGTGCACGAAGAAATCCGCGAAACCAATCTTTCCTACATGATGCTGGCGCAGCAGATGATCCGCAACGACAAGGCGAGCGCGATCTTCCGTCTGGGCGTGAGCGATGAACTGGCCGAGCTGATCGCCGGGCTGTCGCCGGCGCAACTGCTGAAGATGGCGGCGTCCAACATGCTGTTGTGCCGTTTCCGCTTCGACGAGCGCCTGCTGCTCAACATGGTCACCGATTACAACAAGGATCGCATGATGTCGAAGGCGCATTCCACCATCCTGATGGCGGGGCAGCCGGTCGAAGCGCTGGCCGCCTGAACCGGTTTTGTGCCGGACCGGCCGCATGTGGGAGCGTGATTCATCGCGCGGCAGCGCTCCCCGCAATGCGGTTTCACGCCACGACAAGAACCCGATGCAGGTTGCGCATTGGGAAAAGTCCCCCTTTCGGTTATCATGCGCGGCATTGTTTGCAGGGCGTCAGCTTGCTGCCATCCTGCCAACTTGATGACCGTACCGCAGTCTTGCTGCGGGTTGCGGAAAAATACTCCGGAAGCGTGGCCGAGCGGTTGAAGGCACCGGTCTTGAAAACCGGCAACGATGTGAGTCGTTCGTGAGTTCGAATCTCACCGCTTCCGCCAAAACCAACATTTAAGGAGTCATTCATGGTGCGTCGTTTATTGGCAGTGGGTTTGTTGCTGGGCAGTTCGGTTGCAACGGCCGACACGCTGGATATCAATTTGAGCAATAGTGCGGCCCAGTTCAAGTACGGTGTGCCGAGCGGCATTGCCGGCAAATCCTCTTTGTTCGCTTCGTTCCTGTACAACGACAACAGCGATTATCTGGCGGATGCCGGTTTGCTGGTGCTGAATGAAGAAGGCAATACACCCGGCCTGTCCTTGGGTATCGGGGCGAAGGCGGTCGCCGCTTCCTTGAGCAAGGTCTCGCCATCGCGCAAGTTTGTGTCGGCTATTGCCCTTGGCGCGCAAGTCCGTTTTGAGATTCCGACCGATCGCCGTTTCGCGGTGGTCGGGGAGTTTCATTACGCGCCCGGCATCATCAGTTTCGGCAGTGCCGACAACTTCTCGCAAGCCGCGATCAGGGGAGAATTCTCCATTTCGCCTTTGACCCAGGCCTACATCGGCTATCGCAACAGCAAGTTCGGCATGGCCAACAACCTGCCCGACGGCGAACTGGATAACGGGGCGCACATCGGGGTCAGATTGTCGTTCTGAACAGCAGAAATACTGTAGTCGTGAAGAAACGCCCCGGCTTGACCGGGGCGTTTTGCATGGTGCAGGCGGAACATCAGTAGCCGAGCGCGCGCGCGGCCTGATAGAACAGGAAGCTGACCAGCCACGCCAGCGCCAGCGACCAGACGATGACGAAAGCGGCGAACCGGGTGCTCTTCGCCTCGTTGCGCAGGGTGGCGATGGCGGACAGGCAGGGGGTGTAGATCAGGGTGAACAGCATGAAGCTGTAGGCCTGCACCCAGTCCAGTTGCTGCGCCAGTGCGCTGCCGAGCGCGTCGCCGACCTGGCCGTAGATGACAGCGAGCGCGCCGATCACGATTTCCTTCGCCACAAAGCCGAAGATGAGGGCGATGGTGAGTTGTTCGTCGATGCCGATCGGCGCGAACAAAGGATGCAGCAGGCTGCCGATCATGCCCGCGATGGTATCGGTGCCGCCCGGTGTGGCGGCGGGCGGCAGGTTGGTGAGCAGCCAGACCAGCACCACACCGGCGACGATGAATTTGGTGGCGCGGCGCAGGAAATGGCTGACTTCCTGCCAGCCGCGCAGCAGCATCTGGCGTAGCGTGGGGAAGCGGTAGGGCGGCAGTTCCAGCACGAAAGGCTCGTTGTTCTGGTACCGGCCCTTGAACAGCAGCGCGGTCAGGATGGCGGCGGCGAAGCTGAACAGATACAGGCTGAACAGCACCAGCGGCGCGGCTGCCGGAGAGAACAGCGCGGCGGTGATGAAGACGAACACCTGCAGGCGCGCCGAGCAGAGCGAGAACGGAATGATCAGCATGGTCAGCAGACGCAGGCTGCGCGAGCGCATCACGCGCGTGCCCATCAGGGCGGGCACGTTGCAGCCGAAGCCCATCAGCAGCATGACGAAACCGCGCCCGTCCAGCCCCATCTTCGCCATCAGCGCATCCATCAGAAAAGCGGCGCGCGACAAATAGCCGCTGTCCTCCACCATCGCCATGAACAGGAAGAACAGGATGATCAGCGGCACGAAGGCGGCGACGGTGGCCACGCCGTTGTAGAGGCCGTCCAGCAGCAGACCCTGCGCGATCGCGGGCAGCCAGCCGACTGCCGGTTCGAGGACGGTGCTGCGCAACCAGCCGAGTGCATCGCCGACCCACAACTGGAGCGGTTGGCCGACCAGGAAGATGGCCTGGAACAGCAGGTACATGATGCCGAAGAACAGCGGCAAACCGAGCCACGGATGGAGCATCACGCGGTCGAGTTTGTCGCTCAAATGTTCCGGCATCTGCGCCGGAACCTGCACCGCGTGTTGCAGCACACGCGCCATCTCGGCCTCGAGATGTTCGTCCTGTTCCAGTTGGCTGCGCAATTGTTCTGCCATGCCGGGGGTGGGATAGCGCAGCGCCTTGGCAATGGCCTGCAGGGCTTCGGGATAGCCGTTGCCGTATTTGCCGCTGAGCAGGAAGACCGGCATGTCGAGCATCTCCGCCATCTTTTTGCTGTCGATACTGATGCCGTATTTCTTCGCCTCATCCGCCATGTTGAGCAGCACCACCACGTTCAGGTTGAGCTGCTTGAGCTGCAACAGCAGGCTCATCTGGCGCTCGATCTGGGTGGCGTTGAGGATCACCAGCGCGAGGTCGGGCACGTTGTCGTGCAGGAAGTGGCGCACCACCTGCTCGTCATCGGAGAAGCCGTGCAGATCGTAGATGCCGGGCAGGTCGATGATCTCCACCATGTCGCCGCCCAGCAATATCTTGCCGCTGAGCAGCTCGACCGTGATGCCGGGCCAGTTGCCGACGCGCGCCGCGCCGCCGGTCATGCGGTTGAACAGGGTGGATTTGCCGGTATTGGGCATGCCCAACAGTGCGATGCGTTTCATGCTTTGCACACCTTGATCTTGGCTGCCTCGTTGCGGCGCAGCATGACATCGGTGGTGCCGATGCGCACTTGCAGCGGGCCTGCGAAGCTGGCCTGGCGGATCAGTTCGATGCGCTTGCCGCTGCGCAATCCCAGCGCCTGCAAACGCAGGTGCAGCGACTCTTCGGCGTGGATGGCGACGATGGTGGCGCTGTCGCCGGGATGCAGATGAGCGAGGGTGAGTGAGGACATGATCGAATGGTTTAGGGTTGCGTCCATTATTCCACAGGCACCGCGCTCCTGTCGCGTAAGCTGGCGCGATTAAGGTAGAATGCGCGCTCATTTCAGCAAGGATCGGACATGATCACGGGAAGTATCGTAGCAATCGTCACCCCGATGCACGAGGACGGCAGCCTCGACCTGGCCGCGTTTCGCGCATTGATCGATTTCCACATTGAAGCAGGCACCGATGCCATCGTGGTGGTCGGCACCACGGGCGAATCCCCCACGGTCGATGTGGAAGAACATGAATTGTTGATCGCCGAAGCGGTGAAACACGCCGGCAAGCGCGTGCCCATCATCGCCGGCACCGGGGCGAATTCCACCCAGGAGGCGATCGAACTGGCGACCTTCTCCAAAAAGGCCGGTGCCGATGCCTCGCTCACGGTGGTGCCGTACTACAACAAGCCGACACAGGAAGGGTTGTACCAGCATTTCAAAGCCATCGCCGAAGCGGTGGACATGCCGCACATCCTGTACAACGTGCCGGGGCGCACGGGCTGCGATCTGCTCAACGACACGGTGTTGCGCCTGGCCGAGATCCCCAACATCGTCGGCATCAAGGATGCGACCGGCGGCATCGAGCGCGGCAGCGATCTGCTGCAGCGCGCCGCTGTATTGAAGGGCTCCATCGGGGATTTCGCCATCTATAGCGGCGACGATGCCAGCACGCTGGCGCTGCTGCTGCTGGGCGCGCACGGCACCATCTCGGTCACCGCCAACGTCGCGCCGAAGCTGATGCACGAGATGTGCGCGGCGGCGTTGCGCGGCGAGGTCGCCCGCGCGCGCGAAATCAATTTCCAGTTGCTCGGTCTGCATCGCAAGCTGTTCGTCGAAGCCAACCCGATCCCGGTGAAATGGGCGGTGGCCCGCATGGGCAAGATGAAGAACGTGCTGCGTTTACCCCTGACCCCGCTCTCTTCCGCCGCGCAGCCGCAGGTGGAAGCGGCGATGCGTCAGGCCGGAGTCATTTGAATGGGAGTCGTCATGCAAGTCAGAAGCATCATATTGTGGATTTCGTCGCTGGCTTTGCTGGTCGGGTGCGGCGTGTTCGATCATCGGCAGGTGGATTACAAAGCGGGCGCGGTCGCGGTGCAGCCGCTCGAAGTGCCGCCCGATCTGGTGACGCCGGTCGTGTCCAGCCGGTCTGCCTTGCCGGCAGCCGACGGCACGCAAGTCGCAAACTATTCCGATTTCGTGCGCACGCCGAAAGTGGCCGAGGCGCCCTGTGTCGCACCCGCACCCGCCGCTGCGCAAGCTGCGGCACAACCCGCTGCGGCGAAATTGCTGCAAGTCGGCACAACGCGTTTCATCCTGATATCCGAGCCGTTCGAACGGGCCTGGCGCACGGTCGGACTGGCGCTCGATCGCGCCGGCATCAAGCCGTCTGATCTGGACCGGAGCAAAGGGCTGTATTTCCTGAAGATCAGCGGCAAGGACAAATCGTCCACCGAGGCCCGCTTGCATGTCAGTGAATCCGCCGGCGTCTCCGTGGTGACCGTCGAAGGTATGGCGCAACAGGATGCGGCGGTACGCCTGCTGGAATCCGTGTACCAACAAATGGTGCAGTAAGAAAAGCGATGCGCTTTGCCTTGCTTGGCAGCGGCAGCGAAGGCAATGCGCTGGTGGTTGAGGTCGGTTCGACCCGGCTCCTGCTGGATTGCGGATTTTCCGTCAGCGAAACCGTCCTGCGCCTGCAACGCCTGCAACTCGAGGCCGGGACAATCTCCGCTATCCTCGTTACCCATGAGCACAGCGATCATATCGGCGGCGTCGCCCGCCTGTCGCGCCGCTTTGGCCTGCCGGTGTGGCTCACGCACGGCACCCTGCGTTTTCAACAGCAGTCACTCGCCGGCGTAACCGTGCACGAAATCAACCCGCACCAGCGCTTCGCTATCGGCGACATCGAGATCCAGCCTTGCCCGGTGCCGCACGATGCGGCCGAACCGGTGCAATACGTGTTCAGTGACGGCGCGCGCCGACTGGGGGTGCTGACCGATACCGGGCACATCACACCACACATCGAAGCCATGTTCGACGGCTGTGACGCGCTGGTGCTGGAATGCAACCATGATGCCGGGATGTTGCGCGCGGGCCCCTATCCGGACAAGCTCAAGCAACGGGTGGGCGGGCGTTTCGGACATCTGAACAATGATCAGGCGGCAAGTTTTCTGGCGGGTCTTGATACGGCATGTTTGCAGCACATCGTGGCGGCGCATCTGAGTGCGCAGAACAACACGCCGGAACGGGCGGTGCGCGCATTGAGCGCGGTGCTGGCCTGCCGTGAAGAGGAGATTGGGGTGGCGACGCAGACAACGGGCCTGGATTGGCGCGGGATCGTTTGAGTTGAACGGGTACAGAAAACAAAAAGCCGGCTTGCGCCGGCTTTTTGTCGTTTCAGTGATGCGTATTACTTTGCGGCAGGTGCGGCAACCGGAGCGGCAGCGGGAGCAGTTGCAGGCACGGCGGAAGCAGCAGCTTCGGTAGCAGGAGCAGCAGCAACCGGAGCGGCGGTTTCAGCGGCCTTTTGGCCACAAGCAGACAAAGACAGGGCCAACAGAGCGGCGATCAAGGCAGAGCGTTTCATTTTTCTTTCCAATCTAACGATAAAAACAAACAAGTGAAGGTTAGGGCGCCAGCACCTTTTCTGTAACCTTCCCAAAGAAAAGGCGCGCTATTTTAACGACTGGATGGGGAAAAGATAGGGGGGAAGAAAAATAAAGTTTTGGCGTCAAAGCGCCCGCGCTGGCGCAATTAAAAAGACTGGTAAAACAGTGTGTTATTACAGGCCGAGACGAGTGGGTGTGGCGCCTGAATGGGAAGATTGCCACATCTCCTCGAAGCGCGCATGCAGTTCGCGCGCACCCTGTGGGTCGTTGAGCGCGAGCAGGCCGCGCGTGTCGTCGAAATGGTAACGGCGCACATAGTTGGCATTGTCGGCAACGGCGAACGGTTCGGTCACATTCTGCAAATGTGGCGGCGTCTGGAAGATGGCCATGCTGTGGCTGAATTCGCGCAACAACATCATCATGCGCGGACAGTAACGGATGAGATGCTGCGGGTCGTGAGCCAGCAGGTGCAGGCGGCTGGAGCTGCTGCCGAGCAGGAAATGGCGCAAGGTGTCGTAACGCGCCTCACTGTTGAAGCCGATATCGGAGAAGTCCTTTTCGAAGATGAGCAGGCTGTGCTGCGCCGCAGCGCAAACCTGGTCGAGCGCGGCGACATAGTCGGCCACGCCGTCGAAGGGGGTGTGTTGCAACGTTTCTTCGCCCATCGTTACCTCCCCGTTTGCGGAGCAAGATAGCCGGCCAGATACCACTCGTGCAGCAGCGCGGCGGCTTCTGCCGGCAGTGAACGCGCGGGCGGCAGTTCACGCGCATCGGCCAGTTCACGCAGAATGCGGTAGGCGGGCTTTTTCAGCGGATAAGACTCGCCGTTGAGATACACCGTGTGGCCGTGGCACTGCATCAATGTCTTCAGATCAAGCGTCACGCCGCGTTTTTGCACGGCGAGTTCGAAACGGGCCGATGACAGCGGCCGGACTGGGGCATCGAAGTAGATGTGCGGCTTGGGTTCGCTCAGATAGCAGCCGAGGAAATTTGCCACGTCCTCGTCGTCCCAGCGCACTTTGCGAATTTCTTTTGCCACCTGTTTCAACATTTGCCCGCCGATCTCGGACGGATGTTTCTGCAGCTTAAGGTCGGGGTCGCTGTAGGTGCCGCCGATCTCGATGCGGTCCTGCAGATAGACGAGGAACTGTTCCGCCAATTCCTGATACCAGGGCGTGCGGAAGCCGATCGAATAAGTCATGCAATCGTCTTCGGCAATGCCGTTGTGCGCACAGTGCGGCGGCAGGTAGAGCATGTCGCCCGGCGCCAGCACCCACTCCTGCTCCACTTTGAAATCCTTGAGGACGCGCAACGGTGCGCCCTCGATCAGCGTCTGGTCTTTCTGGGTGGAGATCTGCCAGCGCCGGTGGCCGTAGCCTTGCAGCAGAAATACGTCATAGATGTCGAAGTGCGGGCCGACACCGCCGCCTTTGGGGGCATAGCTCACCATCAGGTCGTCCAGCCGCGCATGCGGGACGAAATCGAAGCGCTTGAGCAATTCCGCCGCCTGCGGCAGGAAATGATTGACCCCTTGCACCAGCACCGACCACTTGCCTTTTTTTGACAGTCCGCGGAAATCCCTGGCGGTGAAAGGCGAACAGTGCAAGCCGAATTGGCCGCGCTGCTGGGTGACGATGCGCGCCTGCGCATCCTCGTTGCAGGCCAGTTCGATCAGTTGCTGCGGATCGAGCAGGCCGGAAAATCCGGGCACGGCCTGACGGATCAGCAGCGGTTTTTTTTGCCAGTAATCGCGCAGGAAGCGTTGCGGAGTGATTCCGCCGAGCAGGGTATTTTTCATGCGCGGATTATATCCCCGGGGAGTGTAATGGAAAGTAAATTCAGCCGCGCCCGCGGGCAAAAATTGGATAGAATGCCGCCTCCAGGAGGAGTTTATGTCATTCCAAGTTGTATCGCTCCAGGCGGGAATGGAAGCCCCGCATTTCGAGTTGCCCGATGCCGACATGCAACCATTCAAACTGTCCGGATTGCAGGATAAACAAAACGTCGTGCTGTATTTTTATCCCAAGGACGACACGCCGGGCTGCACCATGGAGGCGAACGAGTTCAGCGACCTCGAGGAGGAATTCGCCCGCCATGACACCCTTGTGGTCGGGGTCAGCCGCGACGATTGCATCAGCCATGCTTCCTTTCGCGACAAGCATGGCTTGTCGGTATTGTTGCTGTCCGATCCCGATGGGCGGGTGTGCCGGAAGTACGGCGTGCTGTACGAAAAAGAGGCCGACGGGGAAAAAAAACTTGCCATCCGGCGTTCGACTTTTGTCATCGATCGGGGCGGGAAGCTGCGCCATGTTTTGTACGATGTCCATGCCCACGGACATCCGCAGGAAATTCTTAAACTGATAAAGGAAATGAAATGAAGATCGAAAAGAACGCGGTCGTTTCGCTGACCTATGAATTGAGCGATGCCAGCGGCGCGCTGATCGAAAAGGCCGACGGCCCCATCAGCTACCTGCACGGCGGCTACGACGGTATCTTCCCGCTGGTGGAAGAGGCGTTGCAGGGCAAATCGACCGGCGACAAGTTTGTGGTCAGCATGCAGGCGGACGATGCTTTTGGCGAATACGAACACGATCTCGTGCGCGTCGAGCCGCGCAGCATGTTCCCGGCAGAACTCGCTGTCGGCATGCAGTTCGAGGGCGGCGCCGAAGGGGATGACGATGAGGATTACATGCTCTACACCGTGACCGAAGTGAACGACGATGAAGTCACCGTGGATGGCAACCATCCGCTGGCGGGCAAGGCGCTCACCTTCTCCGGCGTCATCACCGGCGTGCGCGCCGCTTCGGCGGAGGAGTTGGCACACGGGCACGTCCATGGTGAAGATGGCCATCATCACTGATCACGGGAAGCGGCGATGAAATTCCGTTACGCATTCATTGTTCTGTTTGCCGTTTTATCGGGCATCGCCGGCTGTGATGGCGGGAATGTGCCGGTCGTCGATGTCAAACAGGCGGCAGCCATGCAAGCGCAAGGTGCGTTGTTGCTCGATGTGCGTCAACCGGACGAGTACGCGGAAGTGCGCGCGCCGGATAGTCTGTTGCTTCCGCTCGGCCTGCTCCGGTCGCGCATGGGTGAAATTGCGCAGTACAAGGACAAGCCGGTCGCCGTCATCTGCCATTCCGGGCGGCGTTCGGCGCGTGCGGTGCAACAATTGCAGGAAGCCGGATTCACGCAGGCGGTTAGTGTCGATGGCGGGATGGTGAGTTGGGCGGCAGCGGGGCTGCCGGTCGAGCGCGGCGCATCCGCCCGTTAACTGCCGGAACGGACTATTTCCTGTTTTGCGCGAGCTGTTCGGCGAGTAGTTTGCACAGATGCTCGTTGGGCGGTTCCAGCGCGAAGCGCGCCACCGCATTCAGCAGCCCTTGTATCTCTTCCAGCGTGAAGTTTTCCAGCAGACGGTTCGCCATGTCGGCAGCCACCGGAACCAGGCGCGCTTGTCCATCCGGCAGCTTGAAGCCGAATCCGGCCAGCCGGTTCAGCTCGCCATCGGTCAAGCTCATTTTTTCCTGCTCGCGTTCCAGCACAGCGTAAAAATCCTCCAACTCATCCGCCAGCACCTCCGGCAGATCTTCCGGAATTTCCACCACCAGCCCCATCGGGTCGTCGCGGAGGAGGCAAGGCACGCTGTGCTGTGCGGCAAAAGCCACGAACCGGTCACGCAGTGCGGCTGCAAAAAAGATGTAATCGATCATCGGGCATGCAAGTGGAATGAACGGCGCGCATCCTGCCTTGCGCGTCGGGCGAAATCAATCACCCGAACGGGCACGGCAAGCAGGCCAACCCTGATGATGAAACTTGCCATACCCGTTTCCCCCTATCCAACTTTCCCCCGCAAGCGGGAGAAAGGGCAAACGAATCGCTGCGCGAGTTTCATGTCAACGGGAGAGTCGCTGCAGGAGCCATTCCGCCACTTCGTTTGCCCCGCGCGCAATGGCTGCTTCACGTTGTGGCGCTTGCCACAGGGCATGCAGCGCGGCGGCGAGGTCGCCGCGTTCCAGCGTCGCACGCGACACTTCGCGGCATCGTCCGTGGCATTGCAACCATTCGGTCAATGCGGGCGACTCCGGCCAGTCGGCACGGCTCACATACAGCACCGGCACTGCGCTGCATGCCGCCTCGACGAAACTGCCGTAGCCCGGCTTGCACAGCAGCGCATCGCAACTGGCGAGCAGATCGCTGAAGGGCAGCGGCAGCGATTCCAGCACGATGGCATCCGGATGCCGCACCTGCCAGTTGTCCTGCACCAGCCAGCGCACACCGTCGATGCGCGGCCAGCATTCCAGCGGCAAACGGCTGGCGATGCCGCCCAGGCTGATCAGCACCAGTTTCTCTTCCCGCGACAGATGCAGATGGCGGTTCAGTTCGTCGCGCCGGTTCGCGCCGATATCGGCAATCGGTGCGACCGGCAGCAGATTGGGCAGCGAGCCCATCGCCATGCCCGGTGTCGCGCGCAGGAAGGCATCGGCACTGGCGTAGCTGGCAAACATCTGCGCGCTGATCTCGTCCGCGCCGCAGTAATGGCGGTAGATGTCGAACCAGTTGAGCGAACACAGCGCGGCGTTGGCGATCCCCGCGCGCTGCGCCCCGGCCAGCGGCAGATAACCGACATTGGAGAACACCAGATCCGCACCCAGCTCGCGCAGCAGTCGCGCCTCCTCCGCGACGCGCGCATCCCAGTCGGCATGGAAACGGCGATACGCCGCGCGGCTCTCTGCGGCCAGCACATCGATCGCCGAAGACATCGCCATGCCGAGGTCGCCCTCGCTGGTCAGCAGTTCAAACGGGGCATGGATGCGTGAACGGAGCAGCCAACGTGGCAGGGCAGAGCGCAGGGTGATGCGCAGCGGCGGCAACAGTTGATGCAAGCGGTTCAGGATGGGTGCGGTCTGCGCCAGATGACCGAAGCCGTGGCCGGAGATGGAGACGACGAGGTGAGGCATCGGCTGATTCAAATCGCGCAACGCTCCACCTCGCGCAGTTGGCGCAGATAATCCTGTAGCCGATCCTGCAGCGTCTGCGGCGCGCTGACGATGTCGTGCGCCAAGGCAAACAGCGGATAGCCGCGCCAGTCGAACAGGCGATATTTCTCCACCATCCGCAGGGTATGCACACCCTCGCCGGAAATGTCCTGCCACTCGCCGCGCGCCAGTTTGCAGCCGAGCTCGTGGTGGTGCGAATCTGCGCTGGTTGCCGTGGTCAGCAGATCGCCCAGCCCGGCATAGCTGTAAGGCGTGTTGGCCTTGCCGCCGAAGGATTGCACGATGCCGCTCAACTCGGCGATGGCGGCGACCATCAGATGCCCGCGCAGGTTGTCGCCCAGTTGCAGCTCATCCGCCACGCCGAACAGAATGGCGTACACGTTCTTCAGAATCACCGACCAGCTGCGGCCGTGCAGGTCGCTGGCCTGCTGGCACACCAGTGTGCTGCCCAGAAATAGCGCATGGATCACCGCGAAATCCGCCGCGTCCGACAGCACCGCGTCGGCGAAACCGTGGCGGCCCGCACGCAGTTCTTCCGAGATCATCGGCCCGTACATCACGCCGTAATGGCATTTGCCCGCGAACACCCGCTCGAACACCTGCGCCGCGGTGCGCCCCGCTTCGTCCAGTCCTTTGGCGATGGTCAGGCACAGACAATCCGGCACGACATGCGGCGCGATGCGACGGGCGATCTCATCGTGGGGATTCACCGGCAGGCAGAACAGGATCACCTGCGCGTCGGCGACCGCTTCCTCCAGCGTCGCATGGTTGCCTTTCACCAACGTACCCAAGTTCCAGATGCGCACATCGTGCCGCGCCGCCAACAGATATTCCATGGCATGCCCCATCTCGCCATAGCCCAGGATCAATACACGTTGTTTCATTTTGCCACCTCAATGCAGGGACGGTGGGCCATGATAAATCGAAGTCGCCGCTTTGGCTTTGATCTGTCGTTGTGTCAATTGACGATTCCATGCCGGGGTGACTTTTGCTTGTTATCATGCGGGCGCTGTACAGCCTATTTCGGGGGGAAGCATGTCGCATGATATTGATCGGCTTGACATCCATGAGCGTCAACGGCTGGTGGACGATACGCAGCCGCGCGGGAGTGTCTGGACCGACATCGGCGAGGCTCAAGTCACGCATACGATATTCGGCAAGGCCAGGGTGCGCATCCATCGCAGGCAGGATGCGGTGCGCCGGGCATGGCGCTGGATGATCCTGGGTGTCGTGGTGACCGTCGGCGCAGTTTGGCTGGCCTGGATCTCCTCGCAACAACCCGAGATCACTCCGGCCACAAGTCCCGTGCCGGAGGCCGCGCAGAGTGTCCTTGTACCGATGACCCAGCCGGAACCGGTGCGCGCAGCGGAAAAACTTCCGACACCGGCAGCCGAACCGCGAACAATACTGCCCGCAGAGATCGCAAAGTCACCCATCGCGCAAAAGCCGCCGGTCATCCAGAAGTCACCGACCCAAAATGGCGTCAACATTTTAGCGCCCGTTGTGGTCAAGCCGTCCCCGACGGTTGCCAGCAGCCCGGCGGCCGCCCCTGTCCCGCATGACCCCATTGCATCGCCGGCAGAGAACCAACCGGCACCCGTTACAGCGTTACCGAACTGAACGGGTCTGCGCCCACCTGAATCACTTCAGGACGTCAGCGAGAAAAGACTGCAACTGCGCCCACGAATCTTTATCCGCTGCCGCGTTGTAGGCTAGCGGCAAATTGAATTTTCGGCCGTACTCATCCGCATCCGGATTGGTGAAACTGTGCAGCGTGCCCGGATACACCACCGTCTTGTAGTTCACGCCCGCATTTTTCATTTCCTGCTCGAATGCGGCCACCTGGGCGGCGGGAATCATCTTGTCGTCGGCACCGGTGAAGGAACGCACCTGCGCTTTTACCGCGCCTTTATGCGCCGGCGCATCGGTGGCCAGTCCGCCGTGGAAACTCGCCACGCCTTTCAAGTCCTCGCCCGCGCGCGCCATGTTCAGCACCACCGAACCGCCGAAGCAATAACCGATCGCCGCCAGCTTGCCGCCGTCAACGCGCGGATCGTCGCGCAGCACCTTCATCGCCGCTTCGAAACGCGCTTTCGCCATCGGTTTGTTCTGTGAAACCTCGGTGGCGAACTTGCCCGCGTCATCGGGGTGCTGCGCCTGCTTGCCGTCGCCGTACATATCCACCGCCAGTGCGACATAGCCCAGCTTGGCCAGCATATTCGCCCGCTTGCGCGCATAGGCGTTGTGTCCCCACCATTCATGCACCACCAGCACCGCCGGGCGCTTGCCCATCGCATGTCCTTCATAGGCCAGCCAGCCCTTCAGCGTCGTGCCGTTCGCGGAATAGGTGATCTCTTCGCCTTCCACCGCAGCCAAGGCGGGCGCGGTCAGGCAGAGCAGGGCGAGGGAGAGAAGCAGGTTTTTCATGTGAGTCTCCTTTGGGTTGGGGAATAGCCATTGCAGAAAGATGTTTGACTCAATCAGGTTGTCCGGGCGCTGAATATCCTGTTTTTTCGAATTCGGCCAAACCGGGCCTCGCACAGTGTTGCACAACCGGCCTGAATTCACGAGAATGGCATCATGGAAAAAACAGTAAAACTCCACGCCTACGCCGAACCGGCAAAAAGCGACGCCGTGCAAGGCAAGCTTGCCCAGGATTGCGGCGCATTGCTGGCCGAAGAAAAAAACAAATCACTCGATCTGTTGAAGACGATCGTCCAGTTGCGCGAAAGCCTCAAACAGGAACGGGCGAAATCCGCCGAACTGGAAGCGAAATTAAATAAACTGGTAGCAGTGGAAGAGAATCAGCTGGCAAAGAAGAGTGCCCTGCTTGAAGAAGAAAAGATCAAATCGCTCGAACAGATGAGAACGATCGATCAGCTCAGGGAGAGCATCAAGCAGGATCATGCAAGACACGCCGAGATGGAAAAGAAGGCAGCCGAGTTGCAAGCGAAGAGCAAAGAATGGGCCGTGCTGGAAGCGAAGGTAAAAGACATGTCCGCCGCGCTCAGCAAGATTTCAAGTATCGCCGCTGCGGGAAAGCTGGATAGCAACGCCTGATCTGCGTGGGTGCGATCAGCCTGCTTTCATTAGGAAGAAGCCCGCGAGAGCGGGCTTCTTTTCGCAAAGTATTTCGATACGTCCCCGATTATCTTTTGTTGTTGATCCAGAAATCATAGCCCACACTCAGAAACTCATCGTGGGGGATGTAATGCGAACCGTCGCACGAGAAAGTGAGACCAACAATGCCGTTAAAGAGATTCAAAGTGCCTGAGCGCAGGTAGAACATCTCGTCCATGAAGCGTAGCTCGCGAAACAAATCCAGCACGGCGCGTATCCGATCACGCGGCACCAACGCTTCGGACGAATAAGGCGATTTGGGATAGGCGAGGCAGATATCCGGGTCGATCAGGGCATCGATATCGAGCAGGCGATAGCGATAGGGATCGCCCATCACCCAGTGGACTGCGCGATTGCTGGAGAAATGCAGGATCACGTGGTACACGCCGTGATAAACCATCAATTCCTCGATCACCCCCAGCACGGTATCGAGTTGCTGATCCATGGCGCTCTCTACCCTGTGCTGGTGAAAGACCGTATCGCGAATGGAGGGGTCTCCCTTGAGCTGACGCCAGATCACCGGCTCGTCGTATAGTTTGCGCGTCAGCGGAAGGTCGCGCAGATCGAAATCGGTGCCGACAAATCCCAGCACAGCGCCCGATTGATCGCGCACGTTCTGCACGGCAGTAAGCGAAGGACGCCGCCCGAACAGGCTGATGTAAGCCTGCGAAAGCAGGGTACCCGCGATCGGCAAGACTACGTTCATGTAAGGCCGCTTTGAGCGATCTCTGCCAAGGGATGCAAGCATCAAGCCCTCGGCACTGACATTGCTGCTGATTTGAATCCCGTCGGTATCCAGCGCATAGAGCGTTCTGCCGTGAGGCAGTGTTTTCAACCCTGCACTCAGTACCTGATCAAGCTTTTCGCGATCTGCCCAAACCTGACAGCAACGCGCAACCAGCTGCTGCAGCGGTTCCTGCATCATTTCCAAAAGCTCTTTGCGCTGCTGCGCAATGCTCTCCTGCAAGGTCTCTTTTGCGTTATGCATCAAAGCATCTCGACGACCCACTTCGTCACCGTTCCGGTTGCATGCGCACACTGCCGGCCCCGCGCCTGGTCGAAAGCCTTGTATTCGTCGGCATTCCACATGTCATAGGTGCGCCCCGTGAACTGCTGCTGCAACTGGCGGCAGGTGACGCCGCCGAATTCCTGGCGGAAACGCTCGGTGAGTTCTTTTGCTTTTTTGAAGTTGTTGATGTGACGGCCACTGTCCAGCTTGTCGCGGTCGCGACCATACTTTGCGCTCAACGCCATCAGCCCGCCCGTGAGCGCACCGCAGACGCCCTCGCCCAGCAGGCCGCCGCCACCCGAAAGGCCATGGCTCGCCTTCACCGTCTGGTCGTCGATGATGCCGATGGTTTCCTGCACGGTTGCCAGAACACACTGCGGGCAACAACCGTAATCAAGTTCGTATTGGAGAGCTTTCGCGTAAGCCTGTTCGCCGAGCGCGCCTTTCTGTTCCATGTCCATGATGGACTCCTGTAACATTAGAAAGCACTAATATTATGATACGTCCAGCTTGATGAATCCGCAATGCATGTCTCAAGGTCCATTCATCATTGAAATATGCTACGGGACTCATGTGAAGAGCGTATGACGCCAGTGAGTCAAATTGAATAGTTGTACTTCGCGAGCTACCCGGAATCAACTACCGCTGACGCGGAACCAGCCGGAAATGCTGCGGCGGGTGCTGTGTGACATGAGAACTTCGTGCGGAAAAGACTCGCTTAAGAAAATGATCATCGTGCCGAAGGTCGGATTGACCGTCGCGATGACCGAGTTGCCCGTCGGCTCAAACACAACCAACTCACCCCCATCGCAGGCATGCCAGTCTTCATTCAGGTACAGCACGGTGGTCAGTATCCGATTCTTCTTGCCCTGCAACACATCGGAATGTTTGGCGTAGCCGGCACCTTTTTCATAGATGGCGTAATGGCACTCGTAGTCGAACAAGCCCAGAAAAAGCGCCGTGTTCAACCCCAGACGCAACGCTTCCATGCAGGCCAGATAAATTTGGTCGGTGCTGTTGCCTGCATCCAGCCAATCGATCACATCGCCGCGTATCGAGCCGATCTTCTGCTTCGCCGCGCCTCTGCCCACCTGCGCGGCATGGAATCGTGCGGGATCGTCCTGGCAGCGTGCGAAGAGTTTCTCCAATAGATCATCCGCCAGCGGTTTGGCCAGAACGATGTAGCCGGTGTCTTCAAGCTGTTTGGAAATCTCGGCGATGTCCATAAGTGCGCGAAGTCTATCAGTTGTCTCTGCACACCCCCCGCATAAAAGAAAAGCCCGCTTTCGCGGGCTTGGTGCCGGTCATGCAGGACGGCAAAACTACATCGCCACCCGGGATGCGGCCGGATCGATCTTGCGCACCATCTGCAGGATGGACATGCCGGCGATCTCATCCGGGTCGTACTTCACCATGATCGAATGAGGGTGCGGCTTGTGTTCGAATTCCGCACAATCAATCCCGACACGTCCAGACAGCGTTCTTTCCAATTCCATTCTCATCGGAGCATCCAGGTCCGGATGCACATGGATCATCATATCTACTGTGTTCATGATCTTCTCCTTCACACGGTGAATGAAAAGGACGGGCGCATTTCGCCGCATCCTCGCGAGCCATTGTAGGCCCCCGGATTGGCGATAAAAATGGGCACGAGCAACAGGGTTACTCAGGTTGGCGCGGCCTGTCAGGCTTCGTCCTGCGAGGCCGTCTGCTGCCCGCGCGACGCATCCACACCGCGCAGTATCAGCAGCCCGGCCAGGAAGAATACGCCGGTCACGAGTATCGCCATCCGGTGGTCGCCCCGCGTCAGCCAGCTCACCAGCCCGTAAGTCACCGGGCCGAGGATGGACGACAGCTTCACCGCCAGCCCCCACAGGCCGAAGAACTCCGCGCGGCGCGCAACGGGAGAGAGCAGGCCGACCAGTGCGCGTCCCGCCGACTGGCTGGCACCCATGCACAATCCGGCCAGATTGGCCGCTGCCCAGAACAGCCCCGGTCCTTCGGAAGCCCACGCCATCAGCACCATCACCATCCAGCCCGCCAGCGTCAGCGCGATGGCCGGCACATGGCCGATGCGATCCTGCAGGTAACCGAAGGAGAACGCGCCGGCTGCAGCCGTGATGTTCACCACGAAGATCAATCCCAGCGTCTGCTGCAGGGTGAAATGCATCACCTGCTGCGCATAGATCGCGGCCAGCGTGATCACCGTCTGGATGCCCGCCTGATAACACACCGTGCAGAGCAAAAAGCGCCGCAGATCGCGGTAATGCCGCGCGTGACGGAGGGTCTGCATCAGGCGGGTGAACGATTCCTGCACCATGTTCTTGCCCGCCAGATGCGGTTGCGGCTGTGCGCGCTCTTTCAGCAACAGGAAAGTCGGCAGGCTCGCCAAGGCGAAAAGTGCCGCCGTGATCAGCATGGTCACCGGCACGAAATCCGCCGCCGTATCGCCGCGCGCCTGCGCCCAGCTCACGTAGGCGAGACAGACGCCCAGACTCAGCAGTCCGCCCACATAGCCCAGACTCCAACCCCAGCCCGACACCTTGCCCAGCGATTCCTCGCGGGCCAGCTCAGGCAGGAAAGCGGCAATCAGATTCTCGCCGCTGCCGTAGAAAAAATTGGACAGCACGATCAGCGGGATCGCCAGCCATAGCATGCCCGGCCCGGCGAAATAGAGCGCGGCGGTGAACAACACGCAACCTGCGGTGGTGACGACCAGCAGACGCTTCTTCGCCGCATAGGCATCCGCATACGCCCCCAGCAGCGGCGCGCTCACCATGACCAGCGCATAGGAGAGTGCCAGCGACAGCGTCCACACCAGTGTCGCCCACGGCGCGCCGCCTGCCACTACCGAGACGAAGTAGGCGTTGAAGATCGCCGTGATGACGATGGTGGTGTAACCGGAGTTGGCGAAGTCGTACATCGCCCAGGCCCAGACTTCGCGGCGGTTCACATCGGCGGCAAGGTTATGGCGCATGAAAGTGGCAACGACAGGATGGAAGGTGGCGGATGTTAACTGCTGGCGCGGGCGGACAGTATAAGATTCGCGCTGTACGGATTTTCACGGACAGGCAAGATGAGATACAGACACTACAAGGGCGGCATCTACGAGATTGTCTGCGAGGCGAGGCTGGAAGCCGATCCCGATGTCACCATGATGGGATACAAGTCTGAAGAAGGCATGATCTGGACGCGCCCCAAGACGGCATTTTTCGAGCAGGTGCAGCATGATGACCGGAGCGAGCCGCGCTTCGCCCCGCTCGGCTGAAATGCGGCCTGCCGTTCAATTTCACACAAGGGAATCAAAGTGGACTTCGCGAGTTTGATTGTCCTGCTGGCATTGGGCGCGCTGGTTTGGTTCTGGCTGCACAGCCTGCGTATCCTCGAAATCGCGCGTTTTGCCGGAAAGCAAGTGTGCGACAGGACTGGGGTGCAATTCCTCGACGACACCGTTGCCAGCACCAGACTGGGATTGGCGCGCGACGTGAACGGACGCCGCATCTTGCGCCGCACCTATCGTTTTGAATTCAGCGAAACGGGCAACAGCAGAAGGGAAGGGGAAGTGATCATGCTGGGCGACCGGGTGGAAACTGTCACCATGGAGCCGTATCAGATTGTGGAGTGAGCGGGGCGGATCCGGCTGGCTGACGGGGTAGTGAATTGTTCAGCCGGCCAAGACGGCAACCAGGAGGGTGACGCGACCGCCGCAGTTCCGCAGCCCTCCTGTGATGCCGGTATCGGAGACGATCCGGAGATCAGTATCCGCCGCCCTGGCGCATCCCGCCGCCAGATCCCATGCCGCCACCCTGACGCATCCCGCCGCCGGGGCCCATCATCCCACCGCCTGCGGGTGGCACATCCGGCAGTGTCACGCCGCGTTCTTTGGCGCGTGCCATCATTTGCTCGTGATGCTCGTTCCTGATCTTTTCGCGCTCCTGCTCTGTCTTGGCAGCCCGCATTTTTTCCGCTCATCTTGTGTCATCAACTGACTGCCATAGATGCGTTCCTGATCCTGTGTTTGATCCATGGCCTGGTCGCGAATCGGGTCTGCCGCAAACAGCGGCCCCGAGAGAACTGCCAAAGCACCGGCCAATACAGATATCGAAATAGGTCTCTTTAACATGATGAACCCCTTCTCGTGTGGTTATGCGGCCGGATTACTATGCGCCGCACACGGCAAAGGTGCAAGGCGGGTGCGGATGTTCATGGGTGTACGAGGTGGAGAGGGAGGTCTCTCTGAAGTGTAACTTTTGAAACCCTAAACCAGCTTCTTCAGCTGATACATCCTCTCCAGCGCTTCCTTCGGGCTCATCTCATCCGGCTGTAAATCTCTTAGCG
>CAZSIO010000002.1:0-33500 GCA_964606865.1 uncultured Sideroxydans sp. | reverse complement strand
TCTTGTCCTGTTGCGCGGCGCTTAACTCGAATGCCGAATCCACCACCACGTTGACCGATTTTTCCGCTTCAGCCTTGCGCGCCTCAAATAATTCGGCGATTTCCGGTAGCACCAACAGGCGGCGGTTGTCGGCAACGATGCGCACAAAATTCCTCTGTTGCTCGCTCGCCGAGGTTCCCAGCAAGGCATCCATCAGCCCGGCTATTTGTACAGCGGGAACACGCGGGTTGCTCACTGCAGCTTGCACTTCTGGATGATTCACGGCTTGCGCCAAAGACAGCAGCATCTCCGACCACGCCCGCAAGGCATTCAGTTTTTGCGCCTCGTCAAATGCTGCCTGCGCATAGGGTCGGGCGATGGTTATGGCTTCTGACATGGTATTTAGATTTCCGCTACAAGTTTGTCGAGCAGATCATTATGTGCTTTCGCATCAATCTCGCGCGCCAAAATCTTGCCAGCCCCGGCCAAAGCAATCGCCGACACCTGGGTGCGCAACTGTTCTTTGGCGCGGAATACTTCCTGGTCGATCTCGGCTTTGGCGCCGGCGATAATCCGCTCTCCCTCAACTTTGGCTTGTGTCTTGGCTTCTTCTACCAGCTCACTTGCGCGCTTTTCGCTGTTGCCGATGATGTCACCCGCCTTTTCCTTGGCTTCGCGCAGGATTTCGGCAGAGCGTTTGGACGCCAACTCAAGATCCTGCTTGGCGCGCTCGGCATCCGCCAAGCCGTCGGCGATCTGCTTTTTGCGCGCGTCAAGGGCGGCCACGATGGGCGTCCAGACGAACTTCATGCAGAACCACACGAACAGCGCGAACATGATGGTCTGGGCGAGAAGAGTTGCATTGATATTCATGCAAGCTTCCTTTCTAAATTATGCGTTTCGCGTTTGCGAGGATTAACCCACCACGGCGAACAGAACGTACATGGCGATACCGACGGCAATCATCGGAACCGCATCGACCAGGCCCATCACCACGAAGAATTGGGTGCGCAACATCGGAATCAATTCCGGTTGACGCGCAGCGCCTTCGAGGAAGCGACCGCCGAGAATACCAATACCAACGGCTGCGCCGAGTGCGCCCAGGCCCATCATCAGTGCGCCAGCGATGTACAGCAGTGCATTTGCCATTTCCATTTTTTATTTCTCCTGTTGATAAAAGTTAAAGTTGATGAAACCGAAATTTTAGTGGTGTTCCTGATGCGCCATATCCAGATAGACAACGGTCAGGGTCATGAAAATGAACGCCTGCAATGTGATGATCAGGATGTGGAAGATTGCCCAACCCAGCGAAAGCAACAGCTGCGAGCCAAACAGGGTGACTCCCGCCACGGAGGCGCCCGCCCACGCACCGCCCATCAGCGCGATCAGGATGAAGATCATTTCGCCGGCGTACATATTGCCGAACAGACGCAGGGCCAGCGAGATCGGCTTGGCAATCAGGTTGACGCCCTCCAGCAACAGATTAACCGGCATTCCCCACTTACCAAACGGCTGCAGGGTCAGTTCGCCGAGGAATCCGCCAACCCCTTTCATCTTGACGCTGTAGTACAGCACCAGAATGAATACGCCAATTGCCAGACCGAAGGTGGCATTGGGATCGGTGGAAGGAACGACTTTGAAAAATGGGACGCCGATCGCGCTCATCAACAGCGGCACATAATCGATCGGGATCAAGTCCATCAGGTTCATGGCAAAGACCCAGAAGAAAATGGTCAGCGCCAGCGGGGCAACCATATTGTTCTTGCCGGTAAAGGAACCGCGCACGCTGCTGTCAACGAATTCAATCGCCCACTCGCAAAAGTTTTGCAGTCCGCCCGGGGTGCCGCTGACCACGCTTTTGGCCACACGGCGAAACATGAACAAGAAAATCGCCCCCAGCAGGAGCGACATGATGAATGTATCCAGATTGAGCGCCCAGAAACCCATTTCTTTGGCCTCTGCTGCAGTGTGTGCGATACCCCAGGATCCGTCGGGCAATTGCCCATAAGTGAGATTTTGCAGGTGGTGTTTGATGTATTCCGCTGAGGTATGAGCTTCGCTGGACATATTTCTTTATTTTATTCGCAATTGTAAATACAGGCGGGCAAGTATCATCACTGCCTGGCCCGCCACAAATCCACTCAAGACTGCCAACGGCCTGTGGCTAACCGTCATCAGCAATCCAAGCATTAACATCACCAGCAGAAACCGCTCTGCGGCAAAAAAAAACAGAAGCCGTAATTGAAGCTGTGCGTTGCGGAGTGCCTGACTGTTTGCGCGTTTCATTCTCCACGCGATCAGCAAGCTATTGAATATTGAAACCCCTCCCCCACACCACACCGCTATCGATTCTTGCGGCGCTGCCCCGTAGCCCAGATAACCTGCCGCGATTGCGCTTACGGCCACAAGTTGAAGAGTGATCAACTGGCGTTTTTTTTCTTTTTCTTGTGCTGGCACTACATCAGGCGGCGGGATGATAGCGGCGTTCTCGCGGGGTGTCAAACACTCATGGCCGGCCTTATGCCCTTGCAACATGGTGTTCAGGCCTTGATCAACTTGTCGATGAGTTCATTCAGTTGGTCGTTGGAAGCATAATGAATGAGCAGCTTGCCCCCTTTTTTGCTGTCCGCCTTGATTTCCACGCGAGCCCCGAGTTTTTCGCTCACTTCCTCCTCCAGGCGTCGCAAATCACGATCAGCTTCAGGCTTCTTCCTGTTTTTTGCCGCCGGACCCCCGCTGCTTTTTTGTACCAATCCTTCGGCTTCCCTGACCGACAACCCCTCCAGCACAATCTTGTTTGCCAGCAGAATCTGATGTGCGCCTTCCAGCGGCAACAGGGCGCGCGCGTGTCCCATATCCAATTCGCCGTCCATGAGCATGCCCTGCACTTCGGCGGGCAGCTTGAGCAATCGGAGCAGGTTGCTTGCCGCACTGCGTGATCGACCCACTGCGTCCGCCGCTTCCTGATGGGTCATTTTAAATTCATCGATTAAACGCTGAATGCCAACCGCCTCTTCCAACGGATTCAAATTTTCGCGCTGGATATTTTCAATCAGCGCCATCGCCAGTGCCGCATTATCCGGCACCACTCTGACCAGCACCGGCACCATTTTCAGACCTGCGAGTTGCGCGGCACGCCAGCGTCGCTCACCGGCAATGATCTCATAACTGCCATTCGGCAACTCTCTTGCCAGAATCGGCTGGATCACACCTTGTGCCTTGATGGAGCTGGCCAATTCATTCAGTGAATCGGCATCCATCCGGCTTCGGGGTTGGTATTTGCCCGGCTTGAGTTGGATGACTTCCAGTTCGCGCAATCTATCCCCCGCCTTGACATCAGCCCCCCCGGACAACAATGCGTCCAAACCACGTCCCAACCCCTTATTGATTTTTCCCATGTTTTTTCCTTAATTCGGTTCATTTACATTTTGTTGGTTAGCACTTGCTTCTTTATTCAATATCTCCCCGGCAAGCGCGAGGTACGCCTGCGTTCCCTTCGACTGGGCATCGTGATACAACACCGGCACTCCATAGCTCGGGGCTTCTGCCAATCTGACATTGCGCGGAATCACGGTGCGATACAGTTTCTCCCCAAAATGGCGCTGCAATTGTTCTGAAACCTGCATCGCCAACGAATTGCGTGGATCAAACATGGTGCGCAACAAACCTTCGATCTCCAGTCTTGGATTCAAATGTTCCCTGACTTTGCGAATGGTGTTGACCAGGTCGCTCAAGCCCTCCAGCGCGTAGTACTCGCACTGCATCGGAATCATGACCGAATGTGCGGCGCACAACCCGTTAAGCGTGAGCAAATTGAGCGCGGGGGGGCAATCCACCAATATGAAATCATAGGCCTCAGTCATTGCGGCAATTTCTGTTTTCAATCGTGTTTCACGCCCTTCCAGTTCAATCAGCTCAATTTCGGCGCCCGCCAAGTCGCGGTTCGAGCCGAGAACATCGTAGTTTCCTTTTTCAGATCTGGTTTTTGCCTCGGCGATAGAAGCTTGGCCCAGCAACACATGGTAAACACTGAACTTCAGAGCGGACTTATCAATTCCACTTCCCATCGTGGCATTTGCCTGTGGATCGAGATCGATCAGCAATACTCGCTTTTTGGCTGCGGCCAGGCTAGCGGCCAGATTAACGGTCGTCGTCGTTTTGCCTACCCCACCCTTCTGGTTGGTGATAGCCATTATTTTCGCCATTCCAATTACTCCCTTATCTTTGCCGCAATTACCAGACTTCTAACTGCATTCAAGCCTGGCACGTGGATCGGAATACGTCCCACCACTTTAAGTCTTTGAGGCAACTCATCTTCCAGCTTCCCCTTCATGGCAACCCAGCGCCCCTCTTCTGCCAACAAATGCTCCGTCAGTTGGGTGAACTTTCTCAAGTCAGCGAAAGCGCGCGAGATGATGCCATCGAATCGGTCTGACGTATCCCAGTCTTCCACTCGTCCGGTATAAACCGCGACATTGGACAGGCCCAGTTCAATCGCTGCCTGCTGCACAAAGCTGGTTTTTTTGCTGTTGCTATCGAGCAAGGTGAATCTCCACCCCGGCCTGGCGATCGCAAGGATTGCGCCCGGCACGCCCGCGCCGCACCCGACATCCAGCCATTTCCCGCTCCAGAGGTGCGGCAATACCGCCAAACTGTCCAGCACATGATGAATTACCATTTCGTTTTCATCGCTGATTGCGGTCAGATTGTATGTCCTGTTCCATTTCCTCATCAGCGCAAGGTAGGCCAACAATTTTTGCTGTGTCCCGCTATCCAGTTCCAGTCCAATTTCAGCCAGACCCGAACGCAGCACCTTCGCCGCACTCATGCTCGCAGAGACTCGGGAGACACTTTTAACCCTCGCTTCAAGTGCACCAACAGCAAAGAAATGTCTGCCGGCGTGATTCCAGATATCCGTGCAGCCTGGCCCAATGTCTCCGGCTGGCCTTGGTTGAATCTTTGTTGAGCCTCAATCGAAAGACCGCGCACCCGGCAATAATCCAGATTGGGCGGCAAGCGCAGATCTTCATTCGCCGCCTGCTGTGCGATTTCCGTTTGCTGTTTTTCAATATAGCCGTGATATTTCGCCCCAACTTCCACTTGCTGCGCAATGGGTTCCAGCGCACCCGCCCCTGCACCGGGCAGCGTCATGAGCGACACGTAACTGATTTCCGGTCGCCGCAACAAGTCATACAGCGAATATTCGCGCTCGATCTTCTTCCCCAGCACCCGAACTGCGTCATATTCAGGCAAGGAAACAGGATTGAGCCAAGTTGTTTTCAATCTCTGCTCTTCGCGCGCGATCGCCTCCCGTTTTTCAGAAAATGCACGCCATTGGGTTTCTTCGACGACACCCAATTTTCTCCCGGCTTCGGTCAAACGCAGGTCCGCATTGTCTTCCCTTAGCTGGAGCCGGTACTCCGCCCGACTGGTGAACATACGATACGGCTCGGTCACGCCGCGCGTGATCAAATCATCCACCATCACGCCCAGATAAGCCTCGTTGCGACGCGGACACCAAGCCTCCCCGCCCCGAACAAAGAGGGATGCGTTTATCCCTGCCAATAAACCTTGAGCTGCAGCTTCTTCGTACCCGGTCGTGCCGTTGATTTGTCCCGCAAAGAACAAACCTCGAACGAGTTTGGTTTCCAGCGAGCTTTTTAGTCCGCGCGGGTCGAAGTAGTCATATTCGATGGCATAGCCGGGGCGCAGGATGTGTGCGTTTTCGAGCCCCTTGATGGAGCGCACAAGGTTGAACTGTACATCGTAGGGCAGGCTGGTGGAAATGCCGTTTGGATAAATTTCGTGTGTGGTGAGTCCTTCAGGCTCCAGAAAAATCTGGTGCGAATTCTTGCCCGCAAAACGGGTGATCTTGTCTTCGACTGAAGGGCAATAGCGCGGACCCACACCTTCGATGATTCCTGTGTACATCGGGGAGCGATCCAGCCCGCCACGGATAATGTCATGGGTTCTTTCGTTGGTCTCGGTAATCCAGCAAGGCATTTGCCGGGGATGTTGTGCCGCAACGCCCATGAACGAAAACACCGGAACAGGATCATCCCCTTGCTGTACCTGCATAACTGAAAAATCGATGGTGCGCCCATCCAGGCGCGGCGGCGTTCCGGTCTTGAGCCTACCCACCGGAAATCCCAGCTCCCGGAGTTGCCTGGACAAACTGATCGAGGGCGGATCACCCGCCCTGCCTGCCTGATAACTGGATTGACCAACATGGATTAGGCCAGATAAAAAAGTGCCGGCAGTCAGCACCACGCTTGGGGCGTGGAAACGCAACCCCAGTTGGGTGACCACACCGCGCACCCCGTCCGCCTCCAGCAAAAGACCATCAACAGCCTGCTGAAATATCCAGAGATTGGCTTGATTTTCCAAGCGCGAGCGAATCGCCTGCTTATAGAGCAACCTGTCCGCTTGGGCCCGAGTGGCACGAACTGCCGGGCCTTTGCTTGCATTCAGGATGCGAAACTGGATACCACTTTCATCGGTCGCTGCCGCCATCGCACCACCCAGCGCGTCGACCTCCTTCACCAGATGCCCTTTGCCGATGCCGCCAATAGACGGGTTACACGACATTTGCCCCAGCGTCTCAATGTTGTGGCTCAACAGCAGGGTCTTGCACCCACTGCGCGCGCTGGCGAGGGCCGCCTCCGTGCCGGCATGCCCACCCCCCACGACGATCACATCAAATTTAAACGAGGCGTCCATTTAACCTTCAACTCCAAAAGGGCGTGCATCTTACAACAAGGTCACCTTCAGCCAAAGCGCGGTGTTTCACGTGAAACAATTTTCGCGGCAGCTTATTTTCCAATGCAGAATCGCCCGAAGATTTCGCCCAGCAGGTCATCTGCTACAAATTCGCCCGTGATTTGATTCAATGCGAGTTGCGCCTGCCGAAGGGATTCAGCAAGCAATTCCAAGGCGTGAAATTGCTCCTCTGCCTCTTGCAGACTAATAAGGGCTTGGGAAATAGCCTGCAGGTGGCGGGTGCGGGCCATGAATACACCATCTGTTTGCTGCCACCCCACCGACTTGAGCATGACCTCCTTCAACTCGGGCACGCCTTGCCCGGTTTTTGCGGAAAGATGGACGTGCACCACTCCTCCCTGCTCTTCGACCAAAGTTTGACCATCGGTCAAATCAATCTTGTTGTGGATAAAAATGATGCGTGTTTCGAGTGGAAGACTTGCCGCAATAAAGTCGTCTTCAAGATGGACGGGATTTGATTCATCGATCAGCACCAGCACCATGTCGGCTTTGGCCATGTTTTGCATGGTGCGGGCTATGCCCATTTGCTCGATGCTATCGTTGGTTGGGCGGATACCTGCGGTATCGATCAGATGGAGCGGCACTCCGTTGACTTGTAAAACCTGGCGTATCGCATCCCGGGTTGTGCCGGGTATATCGCTGACCAGCGCCACTTCTTCACCCGCCAGACAGTTGAGCAAGCTGGATTTGCCGGCGTTGGGCGGGCCAATCAGCACAATTTGAGCGCCTTCGCGCAGGATGCTGCCTTGCTTGGCTAATGTCTGTATGTGCCGGAGTTGGGTCTGAACACGCACAAATTGATCGCGAATAAACTGCTGGCCTTGCGCGGGGACATCCCCCTCCTCCGGGAAATCAATGACCGCTTCGACATAAGCCCTCAACTCGATCAGCATCGCAACGACTTCGCGAACCGCCGCCGAAAAATCACCCTGCAAGGAACGGACGGCGCTTCGTGCAGCCTGCTGGGTTGTTGCCGCAATCAAGTCTGCGACGCTTTCAGCCTGGGCCAGATCCATCTTTCCATTCAGGAAAGCACGTTGGGTGAACTCTCCGGGCTGGGCCAGCCTTGCCCCAAGTTCGATACAGCGCGCAAGCAATAGATGCATAACAGCCATGCCGCCGTGGCCTTGCAGTTCAAGCACTTCTTCGCCGGTGTAGGAGTGGGGAGCCGGAAAAAAAATGGCTATCCCCTGATCGATGGTATTTCCTTCAATATCACAAAAATGGGTGTAACTGGCGCGCCTGGCTTCAGGAACAAACCCGAGCAAGGCTTGGCAAAATTTAGCAAGGTGCTGACCGGACAGGCGCACCACCCCGATCCCTCCCGGGCCGGTAGCAGTGGCAATGGCCGCTATGGTTTCAGGATTTTGCAACACCCTTTTGTGCCGCCTCAGCCCCGCGTGTGATGTACCACTGCTGGGAAATTGACAGGATGTTGTTCACAATTGAGTACAGCACCAGCCCAGCCGGAAAGAAGAAGAAGATCACACTGAACGCAATGGGCATGATCTGCATGATTTTTGCCTGTAGCGGGTCGGCCGGAACCGGGTTGAGCCGGCTCTGGATCAACATACTGATGCCCATGATGATTGGCAACACGTAATAAGGGTCAGATGCCGACAAATCGACGATCCAACCCACGAATGGCGCATGGCGCAGTTCGACGCTCTCCAGAATTGACCAGTACAACCCGATGAACACCGGGATTTGGATAAGAACTGGCAAACAGCCGCCCAATGGATTGATTTTCTCTGTCTTGTACAGCTCCATCATCGCCTTATTGAGCTGCTCGCGATCATCACTGTATTGTTTCTTTATTTTTTCCAGCTTGGGTGCCAGTACGCGCATTTTTGCCATGGAGCGGTAGCTTGTGGCAGAAAGCGGGAAAAACGCGAGTTTGATCAGGACAGTCAGCAAAATAATGGATAGCCCCCAGTTACCCACCCAGTTGTTGATAAAGGACATCAGCCAAAACAAAGGGGAGGCGAAAATGGTAAAAATGCCGTAATCAACCGTCAGGCCCAGTCCGGGTGCGATTTCATCCAACTTGGATTGCGCAGGTCCAACATAAAGTTGGGTTGAAATCGTTGCATGCTCACCCGGGTTGATGTCTGGCGTGGACATCACCACGCCGGCGGAAAACAACTCACCATCCAGCTTCCTGGCATAAAACTCACGCTGCACGCCTTGTTTGGGAATCCAGGCAGAAACAAAATAATGTTGAAGCATCCCTACCCAACCATTGTCAGCAGGGGCAGGAAAACTTTGCTTGTTTTTTTCGATACTGGAAAATTCAACTTTCTTAAATTTATCGGCATCCGTATAAAAAGCCGGACCGGTGTAGGTTGGAATGAAAGCAGAACCCCCTTCTGGTGCGCCTGAATCACGTATAAACTGGAAATAGGCGGATGGTGTTAGCAGAGTATTCCCTGTGTTTTCAATCCAATAGGAAACATCAATCAGATAACTTCCGCGATGAAAGGTGTAAGTCTTAATTACGTGCGCGTTCTTTTCATCCATCGCTAGCAGAACGACTTTTATTTGCTCACTTCCTGCTTCCAGCCGATATTCTTTCTGTGCCGCATGAAAGTTTGCTGTATGCGGGGGAAGGCCTTGTCCCAGCAAACCAGATTGCGCGAGATAGGTTCTCTTGACTTGTTGTTGTAACAGGATGATAGGCTTTGTTTTATCTTCCGTCTCACGGTGCTTAAGCAGGGTAACTTGCTGTAAATTACCCCCGGCAGTGCCGATCTCCACCTCAAAATTATCAGTGGTAACTTTTATTTTTTCACCAATTACCGCAGAAGCAACTTTTACCGGCGCGGGGGTAACAATCGTTGGCCGGTTAGCTGGCTGTGGAATGGAAAAAGTAGCCCCTTCATGGGTTACCTTCTCTATGGGTTGGTTCCGGTTATTCCACTCTCCCCACAGTACGATCAAGGAAAATGAAAAAACAATGAACAACAACAAACGCCGCGTTTCCATTTTGGGATCACCTAAATATTAGCTAGGGAACCGGGTCGTGACCGCCCGCGTTCCAAGGATTACATCTTGCTACACGCTTGACCGAAAGCCACAAACCCTTCAGCGGCCCGTGTCTGCTAATCGCCTCTTCCGCATATTTCGAGCACGAAGGATGGAATCTGCAGGCCGGCTGTAAAAAGGGGCTGATACAGAATTTATAGCACTTTAGGATGGCTAATAGTAAGTGCTTCATTTTTAGAAAGAATACCAAGCAAAACCTCAACTAAAGCGAGCCTGGCGTTTGCTTGGTCTTTTTTTTCCAGGCGGGCGCGCAATCGGATGACGACATCACGTTCGACACCGTCTCGGCTGATCGAGCGAAAACACTCCCTGATCATTCTCTTGATTTTGTTTCTTTGCACAGCCTTGGGTACAAAACGCTTGCCAACCGTTAAGCCAAGGCGGGCGCAACCAAATCGATTGGGTTGTGAATAGACGGCGAACCATTGATTGGATTGCGCCCTTTGTTTCAATATGCTGGCAAAACCGTCCAGGCGAGTCAATCTGCTGCGACGGGAGAAAGAAAAGCGCGTAGCCGTGTTACACCCCCAAGCGAGCACGTCCTTTTGCACGTCTGGCAGCAATTACGGCGCGACCACCCTTGGTTTTCATGCGAACCAGAAAACCATGCGTGCGTTTGCGTTTGGTCACGGAGGGTTGGAATGTGCGTTTCATTGTTTAATCCTTTGTTCGATTTATAAAAAAGCGCGCAATTACAATGGCAAGGGGGCTTCCTGTCAAGTTTAATTTATATTGTGGATAACTTTTTGGGGAGCTTGTAGAATGGCTCGACTTCCAGTCCTTCCATTATTCAAGCATGTCTGTTCCTGTCCTATCCGCCAACTGCCAACGTTATTTCAAGGAGTTACTTCCTCCTCAACAATATAACTCATGGATCAAGCCATTACAGTTTGATATGGTCGACAATCGTCTGGTGTTAACAGCTCAAAATAGCTTCACACTGCGAATTATTCAGGAAAGGTTTCTCCCCGAAATATCACAGCAGGCAACCGCCTTGTTTGATTTCACCCCAGAAATTGAACTCAGGCTGGATAAAAAGAAGGAAGCCGCTCCACCGATTAAAAAAAGTTCAGCCAGCCCGGCCAATAATGAAGCAACAATTCCCGGTAAGTCGGCAAAATCAGGAAATAAGCTAAATCCGCAACTTACATTTGAGTCATTTGTAACCGGCAAGGCGAATCAATTGGCTCACGCGGCGGCTTTGCAGGTAGCCGAAAAACCGGGTATTTCATACAACCCATTATTCGTCTATGGTGGGGTTGGATTGGGGAAAACACACCTGTTGCAGTCAATTGGTAATCTGGTTGCACAGGAAAACAAGGATGCGAAAATTTGTTACATCCATGCTACCAACTACGTATCGGGAGTTGTAAAAGCATTCCAAACGAAAAGTTTCGATGAGTTCAAACAGTTTTACAATTCCCTGGATTTGCTGTTGATCGATGATATCCAGTTCATTGCCGATAAACCGGGTACACAACAAGAATTTTTCTATACACTCAATTCATTGATTGATGCGAATAAACAAGTTGTTATTTCATGTGATACTTTTCCAAAGGAAATTAACGGGATAGAACCAAGATTGACGTCGCGCTTCACGTGTGGACTCACTGTGGCAATAGAACCGCCAGGACTGGAAATGCGAGTGGCGATCCTCCTGCAGAAAGCAGCCAACAACAAAACACCTATTGGCGAAGATGTGGCGTTTTTCATTGCCAAGCACGTCCGCTCCAATATTCGTGAACTTGAAGGCGCACTAAACCGCATTGAAGCATTTGCCCGATTCCATAAAAGAACCACCTCGATTGAGCTCGCCAAAGAGGCGCTCAAAGATTTACTATCCGCACAAAACAAACAGGTTTCCATCGAGAACATACAAAAAACAGTGGCCGATTTTTACCGGCTTAAAATGATCGATCTGTTATCTAAAAAGCGAACACGGATCATTGCCAGACCACGCCAAATTGCGATGTCATTGGCGCGAGAATTAACTCAACTTAGCTTACCGGAGATTGGAAACGCATTTGGTGGCAGAGATCACACAACAGTGTTACATGCATGCAAAACCATCGATCGGTTACGTAACAGCGATGAAACGATCGAAACAGAATTTAACTTGCTCCACCAAACATTACGTTCATAACTCGCTTTAAAATTTGTTTGAAATGTTGAAAACTATTAATTTTTAGATTTGGGTAAAAGTTATTAACAAACCATTCACTTCTAGAAAAGGTTGTTATCCACAGCAAGTATTAATTTCTACTTATTGAATTAATTAGGTAATTTAGGTTTTACACAAATTTTTGTACGATTAATATTATTGTTAATGTATTAGGAAAAAACATGTTTATTAAACAAATCAATCGTAACGAGCTACTTAAACCCCTTCTTGCGGTAGGCGGCATAGTTGAAAGAAAACAACCCTTACCCATTCTTTCCAATGTGCTACTCAAGAAAAGTGAGCACGGGATACGGCTAATCAGCACAGACCTGGAGATTCAGATCGAGGTTCAGTTGGACATCGCGTTGCCAGAAACGGGCGGTCTGGAAGCGATAACAGTCTCCTCTAAAAAATTCCAGGACATTTTGAAAGCTATCCCGGATGAAAGTCTTGTCAGCCTGGATACGCAAGAGAACAAACTTCAGGTTAAAGCCAATAAAAGTAAATTCAGCCTGCAAACCCTGCCAGCGCAAGATTTTCCCTTACTGACAGGACAGCTTGATGGCGCATCGGAGATTAAGATCAAGCAAGGAAAATTAAAAAAATTATTAAACTCAGTCCAGCACGCGATGGCACAACAGGATATTCGTTACTACCTAAACGGCATCCTGATGGTAATCGAAGGAGAGTCGATTAAAATGGTTGCCACCGATGGTCATAGACTGGCTTTTATTGGCGAAACCATGGAACAGGATTACCCAAAACTTGAAGTTATTTTGTCACGGAAGACCGTTAATGAGTTGATGAAGTTACTTGGGGATAACGATGACGAGTTGCGCATTGAACTGGCAGAAAAACAAGTCAGATTTAAATTTTCAAATATCACCATGACCTCAAAAGTGATAGACGGAAAATTCCCAGATTACACACGCGTCATACCAGCACACACCAATCACCTTGTAGTAAACAGAGTTATGCTCATGCAAGCCCTGCAACGGGCAGCTATTCTCTCAAACGAAAAATTCAGAGGAGTAAGACTGCTGCTGACTGAAAATAATCTTCAAATCATTAGTAGCAACAGCGAACAGGAAGAGGCGCAAGAGGATATTGAAATAAAATACACAAACCAACCATTGGATATTGGGTTCAATGTGAACTACCTTATTGAGGGCATGAGTTTTCTAAGTACCGAAGATATAACCCTCTCGTTTGGGGATCAAAACAGTAGCCTGTTGGTCACAACGCCAGAACGCGATAACTACAAATATGTCGTTATGCCGATGCGTATTTAAGTTGTTCCACGTGAAACATACAGAAAGCAGAATAAGTAAATGAGCGACAACTACGACGAAACAAGCATCCAACAACTTGAAGGGTTGGAAGCGGTGCGCAAGCGTCCGGGTATGTACATCGGCGATACTTCTGATGGCACAGGTTTGCATCACATGGTGTTTGAGGTTGTGGATAACGCCATCGATGAATCTTTGGCTGGGCATTGTGACGACATCAAAGTCATTATCCACGGCGACAATTCTATTTCTGTTTCTGATAACGGGCGGGGTATTCCGATCGGCATTAAGTTCGACGATAAACATGAGCCCAAACGCTCTGCTGCTGAAATTGTGATGACGGTGTTGCACGCTGGGGGAAAATTTAATCAAAACAGTTACAAAGTATCAGGCGGGCTGCATGGGGTTGGTGTGAGCTGTGTTAATGGGTTGTCAGAATGGCTGAAGCTAACCACTTATCGTAATGGCAAGAAGTATGGTCTGGAATTTGTGCGTGGCGCATTGAAAGACAGGTTGATCGAGAAACAAAAAGGAGTGGAAGTTTCGCCTATTCCAACACTGGGGGAAAGCAATAAGCGAGGTACTGAAGTTCATTTCCTGGCAGACCATGAAATCTTTGGGCAAGTTGAGTTTCACTACGAGATACTGGCTAAACGTCTGCGTGAACTTTCATTTTTGAATAATGGGGTCAAGATCGAATTAGTTGACCAGCGCACCGGCAAGAGCGAGAACTTTGCGCATTCTGGGGGTGTACGGGGCTTTGTTGAGTACATGAATAAGAGCAAGACTGTCCTGCATCCCAAACCTTTTTTTGCCACGGGTGAAAAAGACGGTGTTGTGGTGGATGTGTCGATGCAGTGGAATGATAGTTATTCCGAGGTTGTCCAATGTTTTACAAACAACATTCCCCAACGGGATGGCGGAACTCACCTGACCGGCATGCGGATGGCGATGACTCGGGTCATCAATAAATACATTGAAGAGCACGAATTCGCAAAAAAAGCCAAAGTGGACACCACGGGCGACGATATGCGTGAAGGCTTGACTTGCGTGCTTTCTGTAAAAGTGCCAGAGCCAAAATTCTCTTCTCAAACAAAGGATAAGCTTGTATCGAGTGAGGTTCAGCCGGCTGTGCAAGAGGTTGTCGCGCAAAAGCTAACCGATTATCTACTGGAAAATCCAATTGATGCCAAGATCATCTGCAGCAAAATTGTCGATGCAGCTCGTGCGCGGGATGCAGCACGCAAAGCGCGCGAACTAACCCGCCGCAAGGGAATATTGGACGGCATCGGCCTGCCGGGAAAACTGGCGGATTGTCAGGAAAAAGACCCCGCTTTATCCGAGTTGTACCTGGTCGAGGGAGATTCTGCAGGCGGATCTGCCAAACAAGGGCGTGACCGCAAGTTTCAAGCCATTCTGCCCCTCAAAGGCAAGATATTGAATGTGGAGAAAGCTCGTTTTGAAAAGCTCATCGCCTCTCAGGAGATTGCCACTCTGATTACCGTATTGGGTACCGGTATCGGCAAAGAGGAATATAACGCGGACAAGCTACGCTATCACCGCATCATCATCATGACCGACGCGGACGTGGATGGTGCGCACATCCGCACCCTGTTGCTCACCTTCTTCTATCGGCAGATGCCTGAACTGGTCGAGCGCGGCCACATCTACATCGCCCAGCCGCCGCTGTACAAGATCAAGCAGGGCCGCGATGAACGCTACCTGAAGGATGAGCACGAGCTGAAGAACTACATGCTCGGTTCTGCATTGAAGGATGCCTCGTTCTACCCCGCCCTTGATGCCGCCCCACTCCAAGGTGAAGCGCTGGGTGAGATCGCCAGGCAATATTTTCTGGCTGAGGCCGTCATTGATCGCCTGTCGCACTTCATCGCGCCCGAAGCCAGCCACGCCCTGCTCGTTCTGCCTGCCTTGTCTCTGGATGATGTAGCGACAGCGAAGAACAGCGCCAGATTGCTGCAAGACGCCTGTGGTGGTGTCATCAAGGCTGATGTGGAGGAAGATGAGCACGGAGAGTTGCGCTTGCGCCTGGAAAAAATATTCCATGGAAACTACTCTTTGAGTTACCTGGATAAAGAATTTCTGCAAAGCGGAGACTATGCGCAAATCCGGCGCACTGCCGATGCATTGAACGGCCTGATCTCACCTACCGCCTATGCCATGCGCGGCGAGCAGAAACGAGGCGTCAACAGCTTCAAACAAGCCATCGAATGGCTGCTGGAAGAGGCCAAGAAAGGTGTTGCCATTCAGCGTTACAAAGGCTTGGGCGAGATGAACCCGAGCCAATTATGGGAAACCACGATGGATGTGAAGAACCGCATTCTGCTGCGCGTGCGAATCGAAGACGCGATAGGTGCTGACGAGGTGTTCACTACATTAATGGGTGATGTGGTTGAGCCGCGCCGCGCATTTATTGAGAAGAATGCGTTGGGTGTGAAGAACCTGGATGTGTAGCGTTCTAGGTTTCCATAAGAGAAGAAATCGCTTACTTTGATATTCAGAACGCCGCCCATTTAAATTAAAAAACCAATCAGGCAACTTTTTTCGTTGGTTTTTTGGCTGTTGGTTTATTTGTTGGCGCTTTAGTTGCGGCCTTTTTCGGCATTGACTTGGCCACCGCTTTTGCTTTGGTAGTCTTCGCCTTGACGGCAGGTTTTCTTGTTGTCTTTGATTTTCCCGTACCGCCCTTTGCTGCTTTTGCGGAGATCAGCTCCAGTGCTTCTTCCAGCGTCACGGTTTCGGGTGATACGTCTTTGGGCAAGGTGGCATTCACCTTGCCGTGGCGGGCGTAGGGGCCGTAGCGGCCGCTGCAGATCTCGATGGGCGCCTTGTCATCCGGATGTTCACCCAGTGTGCGCAATACCGCGTTGCCGCCTGTTTTGGCTTGCGCCAGAAGTTCCACTGCGCGATCCAGACTGATATCGAAAATACTGTCGCTACGCGGGATGGATTTGAATTTGCCGTCGTGGCCGATATAGGGGCCGAAACGGCCAATATTGACGAAAACTTTCTTCCCGGATTCAGGATGTGCCCCGAGTTCGCGTGGTAGCGACAATAATTTCAGCGCACCAGCAAGGTCGGCTTGCTCAACGGGCATTTCCTTCGGCCAGGAAACGCGTTTCGGTTTGGCTTTCTCACCTTCAATGACCTCGCCCAGTTGCACGTAGTGGCCGTAAGGCCCTTTCAGCAATAACACGGCTTGTTGGGTCTCGGGATAAGTGCCCAGTTCAATTCTGGCAGCAGGGTCGTCCTGCGACTCGCCGCTGAGGCTGCGTTTGTATTTGCACTCCGGGTAATTGGTACAGCTGATAAAGCTGCCGTAGCGGCTGAGTTTTTTGGCGAGTGGCTTGCCACAATCCGGGCAGGATTCGTCGATCAATTCCACTGGACGGTCGATATTGGTTTTCTCCTTGATGAGACCGGAGAAGCTTTGCCAGAATTCATCCAGCACCGGAATCCAGTCGCGCTTGCCTTCGGATATTTCATCCAACTCGTCTTCCAGGTTTGCAGTGAAGCCGTAGTCAACATAGCGCGTGAAGTGCTCGGTGAGGAACTTGATGACCACGCGCCCGACGTCGGTGGGCATGAAGCGCTTCTTGTCGAGCGTAGCGTATTCCCTGGCCTGCAGGGTGGAGATGATGGCGGCGTAGGTGGAAGGGCGACCGATGCCGTATTCTTCCAGCGTTTTGACCAAGCTGGCTTCAGAGTAGCGCGGCGGCGGCTGGGTGAAGTGCTGTTCGCCGTAAAGTTTATCCACGGGGAGCACATCGCCTTCGGCCAGGGGCGGCAACTTGGCGCTATCTTCTTCCTCGGCGTCGTCCACATCTTCCATATATACACCGATGAACCCCGGAAACACCAAAGTCTGGCCGGAGGCGCGGAACAAGGTGTCGTCGCTGCTCAAACGGATGTCCACACTGACGGTGTCGAATCGGGCTGGCGCCATCTGACAGGCGAGCGTGCGCTTCCAAATCATCTCGTACAGACGCATCTGGTCGATATTCAGATGGGCGCGCAGACTGTCCGGAGTGCGCAGGATGGAGGTCGGGCGTATCGCTTCGTGCGCCTCCTGTGCGTTCTTGGATTTGCTCTTATAGACGGGTTGTTTGCTTGGCAAATAGTCGGCGGCGAAATTATCGCGAATGTAATTCCGAATCTCAGCCACGGCTTCGTTGGCAAGATTCACCGAGTCGGTTCGCATATAAGAGATCAGGCCGATCGTTTGGCCACCGATGTCCACCCCCTCATACAGAGACTGTGCAGTACGCATGGTTCGCTCGGAGGTCAAGCCTAGTTTGCGCACAGCTTCCTGCTGCAAGGTGGAAGTGGTGAAGGGTGCGGCGGGGCTGCGCTGGCGTGCTTTCTTCTCGACGCGAACGACCTTTGGCGGCAGTTTTGCGTCATTCAGCTTGGCGTGAAGAGCGTCAAATTCTGCCTGGCTGCCAATGCTGAGTTGCTCCAGCTTTTTGCCCTGGAATTGGAACAGTTTGGCCGTAAACGGAACGCTGTGCTTATGGCTATCCAGATGCACCGACCAGTATTCCTGGGTCTTGAATTTTTCGATTTCCAGTTCACGCTCGACGATGAGGCGCAATGCCGGGCTCTGTACGCGGCCGGCGGAAAGGCCGGGGCGGATCTTGCGCCACAGCAGGGGTGACAGATTGAAACCGACCAAATAATCCAGTGCACGACGGGCCTGTTGTGCATTCACCAGGGGCATGGCGATCTCGCGCGGGTGAGCAACAGCTTGTTGTACGGCTGACTGGGTGATCTCGTAGAAAACCACGCGTTTCATGGTTTTCCCTTTGAGTGTGCGCTTACCTTTCAACATCTCTGAGATGTGCCAGGCAATAGCCTCCCCTTCTCTGTCAGGGTCGGGTGCCAGCAAGATGGTGTCGGCTGCAGCTGCGGCTTTGGCAATCGCATCGAAGTGTTTGGCATTGCGCGCGATGGTCTCGTAATTCATCGCATAGTTGTTATCCACATCGACCGCACCGTTTTTCGGGACGAGGTCGCGCACATGGCCATATGAAGCCAGCACTTCGAAGTCTTTGCCCAAATATTTTTTCAGCGTCTTGGCCTTGGCGGGCGACTCGACGATTAGCAGATTTTTTGGCATGGGGTTAGTGAACGTGTGTGGCGTCGGAGGGAGTGAGCAGATCTTCGATCAGCAGGGGATCAAGATCGTCGTGCTGATTCCACAGTACCATCAACGCAATCAGTTTGACCTTGTCCAGCGCGAGCTTGTCCCGGCCCAGCGCAACAACACGGTCGATGATCATCTCGCGCTCGATGGGGCTGATAATTTTGTTATGTTCCCAAAATGCAATGAAGCGCAAGCCATCCTCGCTGATCCGTGCGTTCTCAAAGTCGGTATAGCAGCGCAGCCCGCTGCGGTTAATGCAATCCGGGTAGGTGGCGGCGGATAATTCCCGCAAGCCGGATAACCAAGCCAAGGCCAGATGAATGTCATCTTCTTCAAACCCGGCGGCACTGAGTTTGGCGGAAAGCCGGTCTTTTTCCGGATAACTGCCGGCATCAAAGTAACTCTCGAACAAAAAAATTAAAATATCGAACATAGGAAAAGAGTCAGGTGATACGTTGATAGCGACCGCCGGGCAAGGGAGCAATTGCCCCTTCCAGCTCCAGTCGCAACAGGATGGCGGATAGCTCGGCTACCGTCAAGCCACTGCGCTGGGAAAGGGTCTCGGTATCAACAGGGTCGAAACCAAGATGGTCAAATAGAGGATGTTCCGTAGATGGATCTGCAGCAATGGGCTGGTGGTGGTAACCCAGCTCTTCAAGGATGTCCTGTGCACTCTCAACCAGCTTAGCGCCCTGCTTGATCAAGCTGTGGCAGCCTTTTGACTGGGGCGAATGGATGGAGCCCGGGATCGCGAAAACATCGCGGCCTTGTTCCAGTGCCATGCGCGCCGTGATGAGAGAGCCGCTTTGCAGGCTGGCCTCCACGACCAAACAGCCCAAGCTCAAACCGCTGATGATTCGGTTGCGCCGCGGGAAATTGGCCGGCAACGGTGGCGTGCCTAATGGAAACTCGGAAACGATGCAGCCCTGTTGGGCGAGCTGGTGTGCCAGCTCACGGTTGGAGGCGGGATACACTTTGTCCAACCCGGTGCCAACCACGGCAACGCTGGCGCCCGCTGCTTGCAGGCCGCCACGGTGGGCGGCGGCATCGATACCCTGAGCAAGACCGCTGACGACGCTCAATCCGGCCTCGGAAGCAGATTTCGCGAAAGCTTCGGCGTTACGCAGCCCTTGTGTGGTGGCGTTTCGGCTACCGACAATTGCCAATGATGCCGTATTGAGCAGGTCGAGGCGACCTTTGACATACAACAAAAGCGGCGGATCGGGAATGTTCAGCAGGGCCTGCGGGTAGTCTGCGTCAGCAACGGTGAGGATGCGGTTAAGCGGATCCTCCAGCCAGTTTGCTGTGGAAGCGAGGACAGCTTCATCCACACCCTCGGCAATCGCCCGCGCCATCGGCTGTCTGACGTACTGGTTGAGCGTGGAATGGGGTTGTTGCAACACGGCAGTGGGGGAGCCGAAGACTTGTAGCAGCTTGCGCTGCCCCTCGCTGCCCAATCCGGGGGTGAGAATGAACTTGAGCCAATCCCTCAAGTTGGATTCAAGCGCCATTTATTCGGGATTGCGTGCACTGTCCAGTAATTGCACGGGCAGCTTCGTTTCAAGCACGAGTGCGTAGGAAACTTTATTGAAGACCCTGAACACCATGATCAGGCCATAGCGCATGTCGGGTAGCGTGACGTTTGGCGCGAACCAGCCTTTGGCTTTGAGCACCTCGCCCTTTTGGTACAGTGCCAGCACATGGCCGGTTTCCACCCCGTCGCGTCGGCCTTTGTTCAGGGTAATGACGGAGTATTGCCCGCCCTGCTGCACGCCACCGTAGATGGAGATGACTTTAGAGGCGATCTTATTTTGCGGAGCGTGGGGAGCGAAATCAGAGGAATATCCGGAGGAGGCTTGCGCAAAGTAGTCACCCTTGTTGATTTCCAGGATGGCGTTTGTGATGCGGAGTGTGCTCGGATCACCGAATTTTTCAACTACCCCCTCGCCAAGGTACAGAACTTCCCGTCCCAATACTTCATCAGTATCGGGGTCGACAAATTCGACGTTGGGGCGATAAACCTGCCATTGTATTCCCTTGTCCGTCGGCAGATTTTGCGCGTAAGCCACATCGTTTGCGGAAATCAGGGTGCGCTGCTCGTAAGTACCAACCAGTTTTGGGGCGGCCGCGAGCTCTTCGTCCTCGACTACCAGCGGGCGGCGCAGGAAAGGCGCGATCACATTGAGCGGAATAGCGGGAATGGCCTCTGAATTTTTTGCCACAACCCGGACTCTGGGTTCGAGTTTAACCAAGTCGGAAGGCGTTATCGGTTGTGGGGCTGCGATGGGTTCATTGACCGAAAGCTGGCCGGTACGTCGATCAAGGTAGACCACATCACCCGGATAGATCCAGTGGGGATCTTTGATGGTTTCCTTGTTCAAACCCCAGATTTCCGGCCACTTCCAGGGGTCGCTGAAGAATCGGGCAGAAATATCCCAAAGCGTATCCCCCTTTACCACGACATAGCGATCCGGGGCATCTTCGCGGACTTGCAACACGTCGGCGGCAGCGAGGATAGGCAACAGAAGGCAAATCAGCGATATAATCTTGCGCATGGAAAACCCCAGCAAAGTAATGAAATGCGGTGCAAAGTTTGCGCACCGGTTTAAATTCTGCATCTAGTCTATTCAGTTGGCAAGCATTTATGGCGCTGCTCCCGATTCTCCAATACCCTGATCCACGATTGCACAAGGTCGCCAAACCGGTCGCCATGGTGACGGACGAAACGCGCCGTTTGATTCGGAATATGGCGGAAACCATGTATGCCGCACCCGGTATCGGTCTCGCTGCAACCCAGGTCGACGTGCACGAACGCATCATCGTCATGGATGTTTCGGAGACGCACAACGACCTCAAGGTGTTCATCAATCCTGAATTGGTCGACCAGAGCGGAGAAGAAGAAGGGGAAGAAGGATGCCTGTCGGTACCGGGGATTTATGAAAAGGTCAGGCGTGCGGAGCAGGTAACGGTGCGAGCCCTGAATGAACGGGGCGAGCCGTTCACCTTGGAAGCCGAAGGCTTGCTGGCGGTCTGCATCCAGCATGAAATGGACCATCTGCGGGGGCGCGTGTTTGTCGAACTCCTTTCTCATCTCAAACAAACCCGTATCCGTGCCAAGCTGAAGAAGCAGCGGCGCGAAACGCTGTAGCCGCAGAATCGTGAAGATCATCTTTGCCGGTACGCCGCAGTTTGCCGCCAGTGCCTTGTCTGCCCTGCTGGAAACGGAACATCAGATCGTGGCGGTGCTGACCCAGCCAGATCGACCCTCCGGGCGCGGCATGCAACTGACTGCCAGTCCGGTAAAACAACTGGCCCTGCAGCATGCCATTCCGGTATGGCAACCCGAAACCCTCAAGGCCGAGGCCGTCCGGCACGCATTACACGAATTGCGGGCCGACGTGATGATCGTTGCAGCCTACGGGCTGATTCTGCCATCAGCGGTATTGCAACTCCCCCGTTTGGGTTGCCTCAACATCCATGCTTCGTTATTGCCACGCTGGCGCGGCGCGGCGCCGATCCAGCGCGCAATCCTGGCCGGAGACAGTGAAACCGGGATCACTATCATGCAAATGGATGCCGGCCTGGATACGGGCGACATATTGTTGCAAAAACACTGCGCCATTACGGCTGAAGACACGACGCTATCCCTGCATGACAAGTTGGCCGAATTGGGTGCGGAGAGCATCGTCGAAGCCCTGCAACGGCTGACAGAGGGAAAACTGCATCCGCAAAAACAGAACGAAAGCCTGACTTGCTATGCGGCCAAAATCAACAAGTCAGAAGCGCGGATAGACTGGAGCCGCCCCGCCAGCGAGGTGGCGCGAAGAGTGCGTGCCTATAATCCTTTTCCGGCCGCGCATACCGAACTGAATGGGACGCCAATCAAAATTTGGCGGGCTCACCCTGCGGCGAAATCAGGCGTGCCAGGTACGGTGCTGGCGGTTGGCAAGACAGGTGTGGAAGTGGCGTGCGGCGAGGGATCGCTGGTGCTGGAGATATTGCAAAAACCGGGCGGAAGGGCCATGCCTGCCGCACAATTCATGCAGGGTTTTCCAATCACGGCGGGCGACCGCCTTGGCGCGAGTCCGGCGTGAAGATCATCCAGACAGAGGCAGCCCGACTGGTCGGGCACGTCATGGACGGCGGCAATCTCGATCAGGCGTTGCAGGCGAGTCTGCGCGCGCATCCCGAGTTCACCGCACAGCAACGCGGCGCGCTTCAGGATTTGAGCTATGGCACGGTGCGCTACTTTGGACGGTTGCAGTTTTTTCTTGACCGCCTGCTCAACCGCGCCGTGCGCGACCCCCTGCTGGCACATCTGATGCTGGTGGCGCTGTACCAACTTGAATTCAGCAAAAGCGCCGAGCATGTCATCGTTGATCAGGCGGTGCGCGCCGCCAAGCGGCGCAACGCAGCGACCGGCACACTGGTCAACGCGGTACTGCGCAATTTTCTGCGCCAGCGTCCCGCATTGAGGCAAGCGGCGGATGCCGATCCGGCCAGCCGCTATGCCTATCCGCGCTGGTGGATCAGCTTGCTGCAAACACAGTATGGAGAAAAGGCCGACGCGATTCTGGCGGCCGGCAATCTGCATCCGCCGATGACGCTGCGCGTCAATGCGCGGCATTGCTCGGCCACGACTTACCAGGCGCTACTGGCGGACGCAAACATGGCGGCAAAAAGAGTTGATCCAGACGCATTGATCCTGGCCCAACCCGTACCGGTCGAGCGTTTGCCCAAATTTGCCGAAGGATGGGTTTCGGTGCAGGACGCGGGCGCGCAATATGCTGCGGCGTTGTTGGACGCGATAGCGGGGATGCGCGTACTGGATGCCTGTGCAGCGCCGGGCGGGAAAACCGCGCATTTGCTGGAGCGTACGGATATCGAGCTGGTGGCGGTTGACAAGGATGAGGTGCGCCTGCAACGGGTGCTGCAGAACATGCAGCGTCTTGGGCTGAAGGCCGAGCTGGTGTGCGGCGATGCCGCCGACCCGAACACGTGGTGGGACGGCCGGCCCTTCCAGCGCATCCTCGCGGATGTCCCCTGCTCCGCCTCGGGTGTGGTGCGCCGCCATCCGGACATAAAGTGGTTGCGCCGGCCTGCTGATATCGAGGGATTTGCCCGCCAGCAGGCACAGATTCTGGAATCACTCTGGCGACTGCTGGCGGCCGATGGTAAATTGCTGTACGCGACCTGTTCAGTTTTTGCGCTTGAAAACGGGCAGGTCATCGCGCAGTTTCTGCAGGCACATCCGGAAGCCGAAGCGGAAGAAATTTCTCTTCCCCGCGCTTCGCATCTGCAGGGGCAATTGCTGCCTGACGATGTTCACGATGGATTTTTTTATGCCCTGCTGCACAAAAAATTCTGATTGCCGCTGGCGCTGGCTGACGCTATGCATGCTTTTGTTGAGCGCCAGCACCGCCTTTGCCGCTGCTATCAATATCGAAAAAGCCGAAGCCAGACTGACCAGTGAGGGTTACGTGCTATCGGCCAATTTCGATATTCAACTGTCGCCACAAGTGCAAGAAGCGCTTCGCCATAGTGTCACCCTTAATTTTGTCAGCGAACTTGCGCTGCACCGTTCACGTTGGTATTGGCCCGACACCGAGCTTGCCCTGCACGAACAGACCAGCAAGCTTTCTTTCAACTCATTGACCCGGCAGTACCGCATCAATCGCGGCGGCTTGTTCCAAAGTTTCGCGACGCTTGAAGATGCCTTACGTGTGCTCGGGCGGGTGTCCACCTTGCCTATCAAAGCTGAAGTACTGGACAATTCCGGCGATGGATATTTTTCCCGGTTAGCAAAAAAAGGCAGTCTGATTGGGGCGACTGCTTCAATGCGCCTCGATGTCAGTCAGCTGCCCAAGCCGCTGCAAATCAATGCACTGACCAGTGAGCAATGGAACATCGAGTCTGAACAGTTTCACTGGGAAATCAGAGCCGAAGCAGCGGCGGTGGAGCAGCAGCCATGAAATATCTGATCCTGCTCTCGACGTTGGCGGGTGTGCTGTTGCTGTATTTACTCGCGAGCGCCAGCGGTAACACGGAGCTTTACGCACAGCACTACTCAGCCCTGCTGGTACTGACCGGTATATTGGTGCTGGGGTTGCTGTTGCTGGTGCTGTACCAGATCTGGCAACTGCGCAGAAATTTGCGGATGCAGGTCTACGGCGCGAAACTCACCCTGCGTCTGGTTCTGTTTTTTTCGCTGATCGCGGTGCTGCCCGGCGTGTTGGTCTATGCCGTTTCGGTCCAGTTTTTGCAGAAGAGCATCGAATCCTGGTTCGACGTGCGGGTGGAAAAGGCGCTGGAAGGCGGCTTGAATCTGGCACGCAGCACCCTTGAAAACGGACTGAACGAACTGGAGAAAAAGGGAAAATTCGTTGCCTTGATTCTGGCAGAGCAGGATCCGCACCGGCATGCCGCCACCTTAAAAAACTTCATCAGCGAAGGCATCGCGCAGGACGCGGCAGTATTTGAAGGTAGTGGAATGCAGACAGCACGTGCCGGAACGGGGCAGATGCCCAGTGAAAAACCGGTACTGGCCGCTTTACACGAAGCCTGGCAGAACGGAAGCTATCGCCGCATCGATGCCCAGGCCGATAATCAACTGGTATTGCAGGTCATCGTGCCCATCCGCTCGGCGCGATGGAGCGCGCCGCGTTTATTGCAATTCACCCAGCCCGTGCCTGTCCAGATGGCTATCGATGCAGAGATCGTGCGGGGAGTCTATGGCGATTACCAGCAACTTTCCCTCTCAAGATTAGGGCTCAAGCGTTTGTATGGGGTCACCTTGACGCTGTCGCTGTTGATCGTGTTATTGAGCGCGCTGGCCACGGCGTTCTATTTAAGCGCAAAACTGAGCGCGCCGCTGTCGGCACTGGCCACCGGCACACGCGCCGTGGCGAAGGGGGATTTCAGCGGCAGCTATCCGGTACAGAGCAATGATGAATTGGGCGGCTTGACCGCGCTGTTCAATCAGATGACGGCACAGTTATCCAGCGCAAAAAAAATGAGTGAGCAACAGCAACAACAGGTTGCAGACGCAAAGGCCTATTTGGAAAATGTATTGGCGCACTTGTCGTCCGGGGTGTTGGTGGTAGATGAGCAACGGGTTGTCCGTTCCGGCAATGCCAGCGCCTTGCGCATCCTTGAGGTGGCAGAAGGCGCGTTCAACGGCGAGGGATTACAGCATTTGGCCGAAGAACACATCCTGCTGCGGCCATTTGTCGAGGCAATAAGGCAGGGGATCGAATCCAATATGAACACTGTCTGGCAAAGACAGATCGAGCGGATGAGCAAGAATGGTGAGCAGGTTTTGCTCATGCGCGTCACACGCTTGAGCTCTGCGCGCAGTCTCAATTATGTGGTGGTGTTCGACGATATTACCCATTTGCTGCAGGCCGAACGTCAAGCAGCCTGGGGTGAAGTGGCGCGCCGCCTGGCCCATGAGATCAAAAACCCGCTCACGCCAATCCAGCTGTCAGCAGAGCGGTTGCAGCACAAGTTGTCTTCCAGGCTGGAGGAAAAAGACGCGCAGCTATTGCAGCGTGCCACTGAAACAATTGTGAGTCAGGTTGCCGCGATGAAAAGCATGGTGACCGATTTCGCAGACTACGCGCGCGCGCCGGCAGTCCGGTTGGCGCCGCTGGATTTGCATAAATTGTTGCGCGAAGTGATGGGCTTGTATGAAGCCAATAGCAGCCCGGTCAAGCTGCGCCTTGAAGCCACCGGGTTCCGTGTCAACGGTGATGCAACACGATTGCGGCAGGTGGTGCACAATCTGCTGCAAAATGCGCACGACGCGCTACAGCAAGTGAAAGAGCCGCAAATCGTTCTTGCCACGGCCGATGCTGGAAGTGGCATGCTGCAACTGACAGTTGCCGATAATGGCAGCGGCTTTCCGGAACATTTCCTGGCGAAAGCCTTCGAGCCCTATACCACCACCAAATCCAGAGGCACCGGCCTGGGCTTGGCTATTGTGAAAAAAATTGTCGAGGAACACGGTGGCAGCATTTCAATACAGAGTGAAGCGGGTGGTGGGACACGCATCGTCATTCTATTGCCTGTGCTGGAGGAGAAAACGAGGGAACGTATATGACAACAAAAAATATTCTGGTGGTGGATGACGAAGCGGGCATTCGCGAGTTGCTTTCCGAGATTCTGTTCGACGAGGGCTATGGAGTGCTCCTGGCTGAAAACGCCGAACAGGCGCGGCAACAAATCAAACATCAACCGGATATCGTATTGCTTGATATCTGGATGCCGGACACCGATGGTTTGACACTGCTGAAAGAATGGGTGGCGGAGGGTTCGTTGATCGCGCCGGTGGTGATGATGTCGGGACATGGCACCATCGAAACGGCATTGGAAGCAACGAAGATAGGGGCCGCCGATTTTCTGGAAAAACCGATCGCACTAAAAAAACTGCTGGCAACGATAGAGCAGACATTGCAGCAGTATCAAGCACCACAATCCTCACCGGAGGCGGCAGCCGACAACCCTGAAAAGAAATCCGGGTGTGTCACGGTGGAGCTGCCGCTGAACCTTCCTTTCAGGGAAGCGCGTATGCAGTTCGACAAACTTTATTTGAACTATCACCTTGAAATGGCGGAGGGTAACCTGTCCGACCTTGCCGACAAGCTCGGGATAGAGCGTACGCACCTGTATCGCAAACTCAAACAACTCGGCTTAAAACCACCGAAAAAGGCTGCAACACAATGATCAGTTCCGTAAGGCAGTGATGTCGGCAGAATTTGCCAAGTTGCCCTAGCCCAGCCCGGTGGTGCATAATCGCCGCCCAAATTCTGGTTTTTAAAGAGTCTAAATTCCCAACAAGTTTCCGGAGGAGAGTCGAAATGTCAGCAGCGCGCAATGTAACCCCACCCAAATTCAATGACATCACCGGCGCGATTCGCATGCTGGCGGTGGATGCGGTACAGAAGGCCAACTCCGGCCACCCCGGCGCCCCGATGGGCATGGCAGAAATCGCCGACGTGCTGTGGAATCGCCACCTGCGCCACAACCCCGCCAATCCGAAATGGCCTGATCGCGATCGCTTCATGATGTCGAACGGCCATGGCTCAATGCTGGTGTATGCACTGCTACATTTGTCCGGCTACGACCTGCCGATGGATGAGTTGAAACGCTTCCGCCAGATGCATTCGAAAACCCCGGGACACCCCGAATACGGTTACACCCCCGGGGTGGAAACGACCGGCGGCCCGCTCGGCCAGGGCATTACCAATGCGGTCGGGATGGCGATGGCGGAAAAACTGCTGGCCAACGAATTCAACAAACCCGGCCACGAGATCGTCAACCACCATACCTATGTGTTCATGGGCGACGGCTGCATGATGGAAGGCATCTCGCACGAAGCCTGTGCGCTGGCGGGCACCTGGGGGCTGGGCAAGCTGATTGCGTTCTGGGACGACAATAACATCTCCATCGACGGTCACATCGACGGCTGGTACACCGACGACACCGCCAAGCGTTTCGAGGCCTACGGCTGGCATGTTATTGCCAATGTGCAAGGTCACGATTCCGAGGCAATCGACGCCGCAATCAAGGCGGCCAAGGCGGTCACGGACAAGCCGACCCTGATCTGTTGCAAAACCATTATCGGCGCGGGCTCACCCAACAAGGAAGGCACCCATGACGTGCACGGCGCGGCGCTGGGCGATGCTGAAGTGGCCGCGACACGCGAGCACATCGGCTGGAAATATCCGCCGTTCGAGATTCCGCAGCATGTCTATGACGCCTGGGATGCGCGCACCAAGGGCGAGGGGCTGGAAAAACTGTGGAACAACAAGTTCGCTGAATACAAAAAGGCTTACCCGAAAGAAGCCGCAGAATTCGAGCGCCGTATCAAGGGCGAATTGCCGGCCAACTGGGCTGCCCATGCCGCCGAGTTTATCGCCAAGACCAACGAGAAGGCTGAAACCATTGCCACCCGCAAGGCTTCGCAGAACGCGATCAACGGCTTGCAGCCCGCCTTGCCTGAGTTCCTCGGCGGTTCCGCCGACCTGACCGGTTCCAACCTGACCAACTGGACAGGGGCGCACCACGTCAGCGGCAAGAAGCCGGGTAACTACATCAGCTACGGCGTGCGCGAATTCGGCATGTCCCACATCATGAACGGCATGGCTTTGCACGGCGGCTTCCTGCCGTTCGGCGGCACCTTCCTCATGTTCTCCGAATACGCGCGCAACGCGCTGCGCATGTCGGCGCTGATGAAGCAGCGTGTGATCTTTGTATTCACCCACGACTCCATCGGTCTGGGCGAAGACGGCCCGACCCACCAGCCGGTCGAGCAGACCGCCACCCTGCGCTACATCCCCAATATGCAAGTCTGGCGTCCGTGCGACACGGTCGAATCGGCCGTGGCGTGGGTGGCGGCGGTGGAACGCAAGGACGGTCCGTCCAGCCTGATTTTCAGCCGCCAGAACTTGCAGTTCCAGAAACGTGATGCGGCACAAATCGCCAATATCCGCAAGGGTGGTTATGTGTTGTCCGAAGCTGCTGGCAAGCCGCAGGCGGTCATCATCGCCACCGGATCGGAAGTCGATCTGGCGATCAAGGCACAGGCGGCGCTGGCAGCGGAAGGTGTGAATGTGCGCGTGGTATCGATGCCTTCGACCAACGTGTTCGACAAGCAGGATCAAGCCTACAGGGACAGCGTCCTGCCGAAAGGCATGAAGCGCGTTGCAGTAGAAGCGGGCGTCACGGGCGGCTGGTACAAGTATGTCGGTCTGGATGGTGCTGTGGTCGGCATGGATACCTTCGGTGAATCCGCTCCGGCTCCGGAATTGTTCAAGCACTTCGGATTTACCGTTGAAAATGTTGTCAAAACAGTCAAGGGTGTTTTGTAAAATTGACGACATTTCGGCGGAGGCTAACATGAGGGCAGGAAATGTTGAGGGACACAGTCCCGGCCAAAGCCACAATGTCGTCAAGCGCGTGCTGTAAAGCGACACAGATTTTTTAATTTACACAAAGGGAGAGAAGACATGGCAATTAAAGTTGGTATCAACGGTTTTGGTCGTATTGGTCGCATGGTGTTCCGCGCAGCAGCCAAGGATTTTCCTGAAATCGAAGTCGTTGCGATCAACGACTTGCTCGAGCCGGATTATCTTGCCTATATGCTCAAGTACGACTCCGTGCACGGCCGCTTCAATGGCGATGTGAAGGTGGATGGCAGCAATCTGGTGGTGAACGGCAAGAAGATTCGTCTGACCGCCGAGCGCGACCCGGCCAACCTGAAGTGGAGCGAAGTGGGCGCAGACATCGTGATCGAATGTACCGGCTTTTTCCTGACCAAGGAAACCTGCCAGGCGCACATCAAGGCGGGCGCGAAGAAGGTCGTGCAGTCGGCTCCTTCCAAGGACGACACACCGATGTTCGTGTACGGCGTGAACCACGAAACCTACAAGGGCGAGAGCATCGTTTCCGCAGCCTCCTGCACCACCAACGGCCTGGCACCGGTGGCAAAGGTGCTGCACGATACATTCGGCATCAAGCGCGGCCTGATGACCACCGTGCATGCTGCGACCGCCACCCAGAAGACCGTTGACGGCCCCTCCAACAAAGACTGGCGCGGTGGTCGCGGCATCCTGGAAAATATCATTCCCTCCTCCACCGGCGCTGCCAAGGCGGTGGGCGTGGTCATTCCGGAACTGAACAAGAAATTGACCGGCATGGCCTTCCGCGTGCCGACCTCCGACGTATCCGTGGTCGACCTGACGGTCGAGCTGAACAAACCGGCCAAATACGAAGAGATCTGCGCGGCGATGAAGGCGGCTTCCGAGAGTGGTCCGCTTAAGGGCGTGCTGGGTTATACCTCGGAGAAAGTGGTCTCCACCGACTTCCGTGGCTGTTCGCAACCTTCGACTTTCGACGCTGAAGCCGGCATCGCGCTGGACCCGACTTTCGTCAAAGTGGTGGCGTGGTATGACAACGAGTATGGCTACACCTGCAATTTGATGCGTCTGGTGCGTCACGTCGCGAAGTAATTTGTCCCGATCAGGGCTGGCGCTGCCAGCCCTTTTTCTTCAAGCTAGTTCAAAGGAAAAATCATGTCTGTGATCAAAATGACCGATCTGGATCTCAAGGGCAAACGCGTCCTGATCCGTTCCGATTTGAATGTACCCGTCAAAGACGGGAAAGTGACTTCCGATGCGCGCATCACCGCCTCCATGGCAACCATCAACGCCGCGCTGAAGGCCGGCGCCAAGGTAATGGTGACCTCGCATTTGGGCCGTCCGACCGAAGGGGAGTTTTCCGAAGAAAATTCGCTCAAGCCGGTGGCTGATACTATTGCCAACAAACTGGGCAAGCCGGTGCGCCTGATCCGCGACTGGATCGACGGCGGTTTCAACGTCGCTGAAGGCGAGCTGGTTCTGTTGGAGAACTGCCGCTTCAACCAGGGCGAAAAGAAAAGCACCGATGAATTGGCGAAAAAATATGCGGCACTGTGTGACGTGTTCGTGATGGATGCATTCGGCACCGCGCACCGTGCGGAAGCCTCGACCCACGGCGTGGCAAAGTTCGCGCCCATCGCTGCTGCCGGCATCCTGCTCACCGAAGAACTTGAAGCTTTGACAAAGGCGCTGCTCAGCCCCGCGCGCCCGATGGTGGCCATCGTCGGCGGCTCCAAGGTTTCGACCAAGCTGACCGTGCTCGAATCGCTGTCCGAGAAATGCGAACAACTGGTGGTCGGCGGCGGCATCGCCAACACCTTCCTCAAGGCGGCCGGCAAAAACGTTGGCAAGTCGCTGTGCGAAGATGATCTGGTGCCGACGGCACAGGCGCTGATGACCAAGATGCAGGCGCGCGGCGCGACTATCCCCATCGCGGTCGATGTGGTCTGCGGCAAGAAATTTGACGCCAACGAACCGGCTGTATTGAAAGATGCGGGCGACGTGGCCGACGACGACATGATCTTCGACATCGGGCCAAAGAGCGCGCAACAGCTGGCCGACATCATCATGCAGGCGGGCACCGTGGTGTGGAACGGTCCGGTCGGCGTGTTCGAGTTCGACCAGTTCGGCGAAGGCACCAAAACGATTGCAATGGCGATCGCCAACACCAAGGCATTTACCTTGGCCGGCGGTGGTGACACCATCGCTGCAATTCAGAAGTACGATATCTATGACAAGGTGTCCTACATCTCCACCGCAGGCGGTGCGTTCCTTGAATTCCTCGAAGGCAAGACTTTGCCGGCAGTGGCGATTCTGGAACAACGCGCCAAACAATAATCAATCAGGAATCACATGCTGCGTAGAACCAAAATCGTTGCAACGCTGGGGCCCGCCTCCAGCGATCAGAAAGTGTTGGAGCAAATGATCCGCGCCGGGGTTGATCTGGTGCGGATGAATTTTTCGCATGGAACCGCGCAGGATCACGTGCAGCGCGCTGAAACGGTGCGTGCCGCTGCTGCTGCGGTCGGGCGCACGGTCGGCATTCTGGCCGATCTGCAGGGGCCGAAGATCCGCGTCAGCAAATTCGAAAACGACAAGATCATCCTGAAAAAAGGCGACACGTTCATCCTTGACGGGGCGCTGACCGGCCTCGGCAACCAGGAGCGGGTCGGCCTGGACTACAAGGAATTGCCCAATGATGTGGATGTGGGCACCGTGCTGCTGCTTAACGATGGCCTGCTGGAGTTTCACGTCACCGGCGTCAAGGGGAGCGAGGTGCATTGCGTGGTGGTGCGCGGCGGTGTGCTGTCCAACAACAAAGGCATCAACCGCAAGGGTGGCGGTCTGACCGCTCCGGCATTGACCGACAAGGACAAGGAAGACATCAAGACGGCTGCGCTGATAAAGGCGGACTATCTGGCGGTGTCGTTCCCCCGTTCAGCGGACGACATGAAGTTGGCGCGCGAATTGATGCATGCGGCCGGCGGCAAAAGTATGTTGCTGGCCAAGATCGAGCGCGCTGAAGCGATCCCGGCGCTGGAGGAAATCATCAATGCTTCCGACGCGATCATGGTGGCGCGCGGTGATTTGGCGGTGGAAGTGGGCGATGCGGCGGTTCCCGGTCTGCAGAAAAAGATGATCAAGATGGCGCGCGCGCACAACAAACTGGCGATTACGGCAACCCAAATGATGGAGTCGATGATCACCAGTCCGATTCCGACTCGGGCCGAAGTGTCGGACGTGGCGAATGCCGTACTGGATGGCACCGATGCAGTAATGCTGTCGGCAGAAACGGCGGTGGGCGACTATCCGGTGGAAACCATCGAGGCGATGGCGCGCATCTGTCTGAAGGCCGAGCGCGAAGCGGAAGACCATGCGATCGATCGGCGCGGCAAGCACCAGAAATTCACCCGCATCGACCAGTCCATCGCGATGTCCGCGCTGTTTGCCGCGTCGCACTTGAAAGTCAAAGCAATCGTGGCACTCACCCAGTCCGGTTCGACCGCGCTGTGGATGTCGCGTATGAGTGCCGGCGTGCCGATCTTTGCGCTCACTCCGGTACAGGAAACCCTGACCAAGGTCACTCTGTTCAGCGGTGTGCACCCTCTTGCCTTCCACTCGACAGCGAAGGAACAGTCGCAGGAGTTGCACAATGCGGAACAGGCATTGCTGGACAAAGGGCTGGTGGAAAACGGCGACATGATCGTGATGACTGTGGGCGAGGCGGTGGGCAAGGCCGGTCACACCAACACCATGAAAATCGTGCGGGTCGGCGATCGCCACATTATTTGAGTGGTTGAAGCACCCGCTTTGGCAATTTAAACTGCAACAGAAAATCAGACCGTAATTTTTTAATCAGGAGGAAATATGGCACTCGTATCCCTGCGTCAACTACTCGATCACGCTGCCGAGCACAGCTATGGCTTGCCGGCGTTCAACGTGAACAATCTGGAACAAGTCAAAGCCATCATGGAAGCGGCGGATGAATGCAACAGCCCGGTCATCATGCAAGGCTCCGCCGGCGCGCGCAAATACGCGGGCGAGCCGTTCCTGCGCCACCTCATCGAAGCGGCCGTGGAAATGTATCCGCATATTCCCGTCGTCATGCACCAGGACCACGGCGCATCGCCGGCGGTCTGTATCAACGCCATCAAGTCCGGTTT
>CAZSIO010000001.1:0-34082 GCA_964606865.1 uncultured Sideroxydans sp. | reverse complement strand
ACCTATCACCACCAAACAAAAACATATTATAATCAATTGCTTAACAAAAAACTCACATGCGAGAGCTTGTGAGTTTTTTGTTATCCATCTTCGTTGTGCCCATCCTGTGCCCACAGGGTGCCCAACCTTGCCGACCGTAGATTTTTTTCAGTGAAATAATATTGGGCGATTTGACTCCTGCTCATCGTGCCCAAGATGCAGGATTTAATTATGCCCAATCCGAATAATCATCTATCCGCCCATATGGGATTGTTCCTATGGACGCACAAGGTATTTTCACAAAGTGTTTCGAATATTTGCACTCTCGCAGTGTCCATATTCGGTCGACGATCATTTTGTGAAAGGTGGAAGCGAACTTTCCAGTCGCTCCCTATCTGTGCTTGCCAGATTGGCAAGACTTTGAGATCCCATCCCACACTGGCTGTCTTGTAACACCATAATTTAATGTAATATATTTGCTTTTCTTTGAGGTGGCACAGAACTTGTTATATCAACAGCGCAAGGATGATTTTCCGTTAGGGGCAGACGGTGGATTGTGAGAGTGATTGCCTGTGCTGATAAAGGGAGAACAGAAATGTCCATTGAAACATTTTATGAGGTGATGCGGAGGCAAGGCATTTCGCGTCGTAGCTTCTTGAAGTTTTGTAGTTTGACGGCCGCATCACTTGGGCTGGCGCCATCGTTTGCACCAAAGATCGCTCATGCAATGGAAACCAAACCGCGCACGCCGGTGATCTGGCTGCACGGTCTGGAATGCACCTGCTGTTCTGAATCGTTCATCCGCTCCGCGCACCCGCTGGCAAAAGACGTGGTGCTGTCCATGCTCTCGCTGGACTACGACGATACGCTGATGGCCGCAGCCGGACATCAGGCCGAAGAAATCATCGCCAATATCCGAGAAAAATACAAAGGTAATTTCATTCTTGCGGTGGAAGGCAATCCGCCGTTGAATGAAGACGGCATGTTCTGCATCCACGGCGGACGCCCCTTTGTTGAGGTGCTGAAAGAAACCGCCTCGGATGCGAAAGCCATCATCTCGTGGGGCGCATGCGCTTCCTGGGGTTGCGTGCAGGCAGCCAAGCCGAACCCGACGCGTGCCACACCGGTACACAAAGTCATCACCGACAAACCCATCATCAAAGTACCGGGTTGCCCGCCCATCGCTGAGGTGATGACCGCCGTGGTGACTTACATGCTGACCTTCGACCGCATCCCTGAACTGGATCGCCAGGGCCGACCTAAGATGTTCTACGGCCAGCGCATCCACGACAAATGCTATCGTCGTCCGCACTTCGATGCGGGTCAATTCGTCGAAGAGTGGGATGACGATGCCGCGCGCAAAGGCTACTGCCTGTACAAGATGGGCTGCAAAGGCCCCACCACCTACAACGCCTGTTCCACCGTGCGCTGGAACGGCGGCGTGTCCTTCCCCATCCAGTCGGGCCACGGTTGCATCGGCTGTTCCGAGGATGGCTTCTGGGACAAGGGCGGGTTCTACAACCGCGTTACCGGCATCAAGCAGTTCGGCGTCGAAGAGAATGCCGACAAGATTGGCGGCACGGTGGCCGGAATCGCGGGTGCGGCCGTTGCGGCACACGCGGCAGTCAGCGCCTTGACCAAGGCGCGCGGCAGTAAAGAAGATCAGAACAAGGGAGGCAAATAATCATGTCAGCTTACGAAACCCAGGGCTTCAAGCTCGACAACAGCGGCAAGCGCGTGGTGGTCGATCCGGTGTGCCGCATCGAAGGACACCTGCGCGTCGAAGTGAACCTCGACAGCAACAACGTGATCCGCAACGCGGTCTCCACCGGTACCATGTGGCGCGGCCTGGAAGTGATTCTTAAAGGCCGCGATCCGCGCGATGCATGGGCATTCACCGAGCGCATCTGCGGCGTGTGCACCGGCACGCATGCGCTGACTTCGGTGCGCGCGGTGGAAGACGCGCTGGACATCCAGGTTCCGGAGAACGCCAACACCATCCGCAACCTGATGCAGTTGAACCTGCATGTGCACGACCACCTGGTGCACTTCTACCACCTGCACGCGCTGGACTGGGTGGATGTGGTGTCGGCGCTCAAGGCCGATCCGAAGAAGACCTCCGAGCTGGCGCAGAGCATCTCCTCCTGGCCGCTGTCTTCGCCCGGCTATTTCCGCGATGTGCAGAACCGTCTGAAGAAGTTCGTCGAATCCGGCCAGCTCGGCCCGTTCAGCAACGGCTACTGGGGCAACCCGGCATACAAGCTGCCGCCGGAAGCGAACCTGATGGCGGTGACGCACTACCTCGAAGCGCTCGATTTCCAGAAAGAAATCGTCAAGGTGCACACCATCTTCGGCGGCAAGAACCCGCACCCGAACTGGCTGGTGGGCGGCGTGCCGTGCGCGATCAACGTCAACGACACCGGCGCCGTCGGCGCGATCAACATGGAGCGCCTGAATCTGATCAAGAGCATCATCGACCGCAGCAAGGAGTTCGTGGAGAAGGTGTACATCCCCGACCTGCTCGCCATCGCCTCGTTCTATAAGGGGTGGGGCTACGGCGGTGGACTGTCGTCGAAGAACTTTATGTCCTACGGCGATATCCCGCAACGTGCCAACGACTACACCGCGCCGAATCTGCTGCTGCCGCGCGGTGCCGTCATCAATGGCGATCTGAACAATATCCACGAGATTGATCTGCGCAACCCGGACGAGATCCAAGAATTCGTTTCTCACTCCTGGTACAAGTATGCGGACGAGAGCAAAGGTCTGCATCCATGGGACGGCGTCACCGAAGCCAACTATCATCCCGAAGGACCCAACTTCAAGGGCACGCGCACTAGGATCGAGGCGCTGGACGAGAGCGCCAAGTACTCCTGGATCAAGGCGCCGCGCTGGAAGGGCAATGCCATGGAAGTCGGACCGTTGTCGCGCATGGTGCTGGGTTATGTGCAGCCCAAGCAATATCCGATCATTAAGGACACCATCGATGGCGTGCTGCACAAGCTCGATCTGCCGGTCACGGCCCTGTTCTCCACATTGGGACGCACGGCTGCGCGCGGCATCGAGGCGCTGTATTGCGCCGACCTGCAGGTGCAGCAGTTCGACAAGTTGATGGCGAACCTGAAAGCGGGCGATACCTCCACCGCCAACGTCGAGAAGTGGGACCCGTCCAAGTGGCCCGCCGAAGCAAAAGGGGTAGGCTTCACCGAAGCCCCGCGCGGCGCGCTGGGTCACTGGGTCAAGATCAAGGACGGCAAGATCGACAACTACCAGTGCGTCGTGCCAACCACCTGGAACGGCAGTCCGCGCGATGCCAAAGGGCAGATCGGTGCGTTCGAGGCTTCGCTGATGAACACGCCGCTGGCCAAAGCTGACCAACCGCTGGAGATTCTGCGCACCCTGCACAGCTTCGACCCCTGTCTAGCGTGTTCAACACACGTCATGTCGCCGGACGGGCAGGAGATGAGCAAGGTTACGGTTCGCTAACGCGACAGAAAGGAGACTGTCATGTCAGTAAAAACTGAAGTCGACGAATCCGCGCTCACCGCAGCAGGTAACTCGGTGTATGTGTACGAGGCACCGGTACGCGCTTGGCACTGGATCAACGTGCTGTGCATCATTACGCTGTCCATTACCGGCTGGTTCATCGCCAGCCCGTTGCCCAGCGTAAGCGGCGAGGCGAGCGATAACTTCCTCATGGGCTATATCCGCTTCGCGCATTTTGCGGCGGGTTATGTGTTCGCCATCGGGCTGCTGGTGCGCTTGTACTGGGCGTTCGTGGGCAACCACCATGCCCGGCAGTTGTTCATGCTGCCGGTGACCGACAGGAAGTGGTGGGCCGGGTTGCTCAAGGAGATACGCTGGTATCTGTATCTGGAGAAGCAGCCGAACAAGTACATCGGCCACAATCCGCTAGGCCATCTGTTCATGTTCGTGGCCATCACGCTGGGCGGCACCTTTATGCTGGTCACCGGCTTCGCGCTGTACGGCGAAGGTGCGCAGGAAGGTCACTGGTCGCATACGCTGTTCACCAGTTGGGTCATCCCGCTGTTCGGGCAGAGCCAGGACGTACACACCTGGCATCACCTGGTGGCATGGGGCATCGTTGTGTTCGTGATTCTGCACGTGTACACGGCCATCCGCGAAGACATCATGTCGCGGCAGACCATGATCAGCGCCATGATCGACGGTATGCGCACTTTTCGCGAATGAGCGGGCATGTATTCCCTTGCGGCAACCTTCCCTCAATGATCGAGCAATGTCGCAAAAGTTGAGAGTAAACGCGGGCAGGAGCCCGCGTTTTTTTTGGTCGGCGCATCGTGTTCCCATGCATCCGGGGCGCTTTTTGGATACGCGATATCTGCAGCCGGGCAATATCTCGCAAGAAGCGTTGGCACTGGCGTTGGGTATCTCACGTCGCCGCATCAATGAATTGGTGCGCGCTAAGCGCGCTGTAACACCCGATACGGCAGTCCGCCTTGCGCTGCATTTTGGCTCGGACGTGGCTTTCTGGCTGGAGATGCAATTTGCTTGGGACTTGTATCAGGCTAGGCTACTGTACTTCAAAAAGGCAAGAAACCTTCCGTAATCGATATTTACTGAAAACTAGTTTGTCAGTTATTGTGCTGCGTAGTATGTCGATAATTTACAACAACTTGATTAATTGAAGATATATGTCTTTGTGTCTGTGGCACGAGACATGCTGTGTTACGGGTATGGTTACGCAAGGGGTGTGAATTGAAAAATACGCGATTGTTGGTGTTGGGCATCGGAAATATCTTGTGGGCCGACGAGGGTTTTGGCGTTCGATGCGTTGAGGCGCTGAATGCGGCCTTTGAATTCGGAGACGATGTGACCGTGTTGGATGGAGGAACGCAGGGGCTTTATCTGTTGCCATTTCTTGAAGATGCGCGCTATCTGATTGTCTTTGATGCGGTCGACTACAGCAAGCAACCTGGCGAGATGGTCATAGCACGAGATGATGAAGTACCGCGATTCATGGGGGTGAAAAAGATGAGTTTGCATCAGACGGGTTTTCAGGAAGTCATCGCTTGTGCGTCATTGGCGGGCCGCTTGCCAGAATCCATGATGCTCATCGGGGTGCAACCTGAGCAGTTGGAAGATTTTGGAGGCAGTCTGCGCGACATCGTCAAAGCGCAGATACCTCGCGCGTTAGAAGTGGCGCTGGAGCAGGCCAAGCAATGGGGGGTGAAGTATACGACACGCACGACTCGCTTGGCCGAAGCGCATCGGCAGGTCCTGCAAATGGACAACTATGAAGCGGGCCGTCCCTCGGCTGAATTGGCATGCCGCATCGGCGATGAACGCTTCATGAGCGAGCAAGCCTGATTATGTGTTTAGGTATTCCAATGAGGGTGATCGAGGTGCACGAGAACTCCGCCCTCTGCGAAGGGCGCAATGGGCAGAAAGTGATCAACACCATGTTGTTGGGCAAGGTGGAAGTCGGGCAATGGCTGATGACTTTTCTGGATGCCGGGCGCGAAGTGATCGATGCGGAGAGAGCGGCTCTGGTGAATGCCGCACTGGATGGTTTGCAAGCTGTGGCCGATGGCGGGGGGGTTAATCTGGATATGTTTTTTGCCGATCTGTTGAACCGCGAACCCGCGCTGCCGGATTTTTTGAGAAAGGACGGGGTATGAGCGAGACGGTAGAATTTTCAGTGATACGCGCGGCAGAGATCAAAGCGAGTTTTGATCGCTTGCTGGAGCGTTTGCGCGTGCAAAGCAACATCACCTTGTTGGATGAAACCGGCTTGGAGGATTTCGTCGCTGCGGCGGGGGACGGCATGGTGCTGTTTACGCAAGAGCCAGATCGGCAACCTGAAACGTGGGATGTGGCGGTGATCTTGCCAGAAGTTTTGAAATTGACCGGTGCGCGTTTGCGTGCCGGGATCATTTCGCCCGATCTGGCGCGCAAAGAAAAAGCGCGTTACGGCATCGCGCGCTGGCCGTCGCTGGTCTTTGTGCGCGATGGGGGGTATGTCGGCGTGATAGACGGCATGCGCAACTGGGATGAATACACGCGCGAAATCGCGGAGATGTTGGACAAGCCTATTGGGCGAGCACCTTCAATCGGTATTCCCGTGATATCCACTGGAGAGCCATCCGCTTGTCATTAATCCAAATCAGGAGCGCTAAATGATGAAAGACTTTCCAATCCCCGTCGTCGCCTACGGTCCCGGCTCGCAGACTGAAGATGAAGAACTGCAATTTATGCCACTCCCCAGTGCGATGACGATGTTCGCGTTGCCGAGCCTGAATGTGGAAGCCGACCCTGCGGTAGTGGCCGCGGCTTGCCAGATCGTGGAGACTTTGCGCACTGCGATGCAGGCGACCCCGTTGAGTTCTAAACAAATACCCATGATCGAATTGAGCAACAAAGACCTGGATGTCGTGCGCTTGCTCAACCAGACGATGGGCGAAGGCGAAGTGAGTATCGCTGTGCGAGGCTCAGGTCAATTCCGTATACAAGAAACAGTATTTGCCAGCGTGTGGCGCGTGAATGAGTATGCTGCTGACGCACGTCTCATTGGCGACACACTCATGGCTTGTGCTATTCCTCCTATAGTGACGCGGTGGGCGCATGAAGATGTCGTGTCCGATTTTCAGCTACCAGAAAAGTCACCTGGCATCATGAATGCACTATCGGTGTTGTCCGAAATTGTGGATCAATCTAAAAAATATAAAGTGGGTGATGAGACGCATGTGGTCAACCTTACCTTGTTGCCGATGTCTCCTGAAGATATGGATTGCGTCACGTCGATACTGGTTGTGGGAACGGTGACCATTCTTTCGCGCGGTTACGGCAATTGCCGCATCTCAAGTACGAAGTTGGCGAATGTGTGGTGGGTGCAATACTTCAACAGTATGGATACATTGATCCTGAACACCATTGAGGTCGGCGATGTGCCGGAAGTGGCTCAAGCCTCTCAGGAAGATTACGAGGACAGTATCGGGCGCTTGGGTGAATGGTTGATGGTCATGCAAGAACCAGAAAAGATGGAATCTTGATATGAGCCTATGCGAAGGATCATTCCTGGGCGATGCCAGCAAACTATCTGATGATGACGTGCGGATGGAATGTGGGATTTGCTGGGAGGTGTACGATCCCGCGTTGGGCGATCCGGTGTGGCAGATTGAGCCGGGCACACCCTTCTCCCGATTGCCGGAGCACTGGACCTGCCCGAACTGCGATGCGCCCAAACACAAATTCATGGTGCATAACGAATGAACGCGGTTGAAAAGAAACTGGAGGCGGTATTTAAAAACATTGCCGAGACGCGTATGGCGGGTCTGCCAATCTGCAATCCGGCACTGCGCGTTCAGGCTGTTGGATTTCGCGAGTGGCGGGAGCATTGGGTAGGCGTGCTGGTCACGCCGTGGACGATCAACCTGGCGGTGATGCCGGGCGACAAGATGCCACTCAAAACGCTGGGGCCGGACGAAACGATGACTTGGGAATTTCCATCCGGCAAGTACGAGTTTATGGGGCTGAACGAACCGGCGCTGGGTACTTGCCAGACTTGTTCGCTGATCTCACCGGTCATCCATGTCGAACGCCAAGCGGATGCGGTGGCGGTCGCCGAACAAGTGATGGCGGCCTTGTTCGTTGCCGACGAGTCCGATGCGCAGCGCGATGTGGAACGAAAACGGGAATTCGAGGCTGCCAGGTTGATGGGCGAGCCGGTTGCGGAAATACCGGTGTCGCGGCGCGATTTCCTGCGCGGCAGTTTCTTGGGGATGTGATTGTTTGATGTTGGCAAGTTAACACTGGGTGTAGTCTGGGATGGTGAGTCGGTCACTGCAACGGATATCAGCTCGACGCGGCCGCTGGCGGCAAAGCTGCTGAAAGGCAAGACACCGGCGCAGGTGGCGCAGATCGTGCCGCTGCTGTTCAGCGTGTGCGGGCGGGCGCAAGGCGCGGCAGCCAGTGTTGCGCTGCTGGCGGCGAGGCGCGAGAAGAGTCCATCTGTCACGGCGATGGAACGCGCCATCGTGTGCGAGGCGCTGCAGGAGCATTTGTGGCGCCTGATGCTGGATTGGCCGAATCTGCTTGGCATGTCGCAAGAGGACAAACAGTTTTCAGTCTGGTATGCGATGTTGCGCAAGATTGGCGCAGGCGAGGCTGAGATGTCAATTTTTCTGCACGAGTTTGAGCGCGACGCGCTGGGTATGGCGGCAACGGAATGGCTGGCATTTGACAGTTATGCCGCACTGCAAACGTGGTGGCGCAAGCCGGGCAGCGCGCTGGCGCGACCGCTGGCCAAGCTGGACGAACTGGCGCAAAACTGCTGCAAAAACAACGAGGCCAGGCTCTTGCCACCCTGGTCGGCTGTGGAAGTGCAGCAGACTTGTGCCGGAAAGTGGGATGCTGCATTCGCAGCCCAGCCGGAATGGCAGGGTGCGGCGGCGGAGACGGGTGCATGGAGCTATTACGCCGACAATCCGTTATTGCCTGACGTGTGGCAACAAAGCGGCTCGAAAGCACTGACGCGTCTGCTGGCCAGGCTGATGGATATAGTCACAATGGCGAGTGGCAAAGCCGCACCGAGATTGAGCATGAGCAGTCCGGTGGCGGACGAAGGTATCGCCGTCGTGCGCACCGCGCGCGGCCTGCTGCTGCACCGGGTTCAGCTGGATGGCGACAAGGTGGCGGACTATACGATCGTCGCGCCCACCGAATGGAATTTTCATCCGGCTGGGTCGTTTGCGCAGGATCTGTGCGGGTTGGCGAAACATGACGGCGGCGTGTTGGAGTACTGTGCGCAGATCGAGGTGATGTCGCTCGATCCCTGTGTGGCATATGAGATATGGATAAGGAATTCAGATGCATGAAATGTCGCTGGCTGAAGGTGTTCTTCAAATAATTGAAGATTCTGCAAAGACGCAGAACTTCAGCCGCGTGAAGACGGTGTGGCTGGAGATCGGCCAGCTCGCGGGTGTGGAAGCCGAAGCCATGAAGTTCTGTTTCGATGCGGTTGTGCGCGACAGCATCGCGCAGGATGCGAAGCTGGAGATCATCGAAACGCCGGGGCAGGCATGGTGTCTGCACTGCGCCGGAATGGTGAATGTAAGAGCTCTTTACGACGCCTGTCCCAAGTGCGGTAGCCATCAGGTGCAAGTGACCGGCGGGAATGAAATGAGAGTCAAAGAACTCGACGTGGAATAGGAGAAAGCAATGTGTAACGTATGCGGTTGCGGCGCGGGCGAGACGACCATTGACGGCAAGGCCGTCGAACACAGTCACGGCGGACATTTTCATGTGCATGCCGACGGCACGGCACACGATCACGATCATTCGCACGACCATGAACACAATCATGATCATGCCGAGGCGAAGCACATGCATTACCACATGCACAAGGATGGTTCCTCGCACGAGCATGTGCATGACCATTTGCACGGGCACGGCCACCATCACGATCATTCTCACTCGCATGCCGACGGCTCGGTGCATTACGGCCTCGGTCCGGCAGGCGCGCATGCGCCCGGCATGAGCCAGTCGCGCATGGTGAAAATCGAGCAGGATATCCTGTCCAAGAATGACAGCTACGCCAACGAGAACCGCGCCCAACTGGCCGAGCACGGCATCTTTGCGCTCAATTTCGTATCCAGCCCCGGTTCTGGCAAGACCACGCTGCTGGTGAAGACAATCGAGCTGCTGAAGGACCAGATGAAACTGGCGGTGATCGAAGGCGACCAGCAGACCGACAATGACGCCGCCCGCATCCGCGCCACCGGTGCGCCCGCCTTGCAGATCAACACCGGCAAGGGTTGTCACCTTGATGCTTACATGGTGGGCAAGGCGATGACGCAACTGGCCATGGCCGAGGACAGCCTGATGTTGATCGAGAACGTCGGCAATCTGGTGTGCCCGGCGAGTTTCGATCTGGGCGAGGCGCACAAGGTCGCCATCCTCTCGGTGACCGAGGGCGAGGACAAGCCGCTCAAATACCCCGACATGTTCCGCGCCGCGGATTTGATGCTGCTGAACAAGTGTGACCTGTTGCCGTATCTGACCTTCGATGCCGAACTGGCCGTGGCCAACGCACGCCGCGTGAATCCGGATATCAAGGTGATCCGCACCTCGGCGACCAGCGGCGAGGGTATGGGCGAGTGGCTGGATTGGATTAAGGCCGGTTGCAAGAAGGCTGTGGATAGGAAGTCCATCGATGGCAGGTAGTATTCACCGAACAATATGAATCAAAAACAATCTCACCGCAAGGACACAGAGACACAGGGGAAAATCGGAGGAGGTTTTGCCTTTTTCTGTGTCTCTGTGTCCTTGCGGTGGAGGTTTTAGCAATCATGGTCCACGCGCAGATCAGAGTATCGGGGCAAGTGCAGGGCGTCGGTTTTCGACCCTTCGTTTACCGGCTTGCCAACGAACTCGGTCTGGCCGGTTGGGTGCGCAACGACAGCGAAGGTGTGGAGATAACGGTCGAGGGCGAACAACCGCAAGTGATGCGTTTGATTGAACGCATGCAAAGCGAGCCACCGATATTGGCGCGCGTGGAAAAAATTACCCACGACTTCGCGCAAACCACCACCGGCTTATGCGGATTCGCCATCACTGCAAGCAAAGCTGGCCGAGTGCTCACCGGTATCGCGCCAGACATGGCGATCTGCTCTGATTGTCTGTCCGAACTGTTCGACCACGCTGACCGCCGCTATCGCCATCCCTTCATCAACTGCATCCACTGTGGTCCGCGCTATACGCTGACCGCACGCCTGCCCTATGATCGCGCCAACACCAGCATGGCGAAGTTCAAGCAGTGCCCGGTCTGCCAGCAGGAATACGACACACCGACCACGCGCCGCTTCCACGCGCAGCCCAATGCCTGTCCCAAATGCGGGCCGCGTTTGAGTCTGTTCGATGCGTACTGGAACCTGCTCACCGGCAATGATCCTGTTGCGACTGCTGCCGGGCGCATCCGCGCCGGGCAGGTCGTTGCCGTCAAAGGCATCGGCGGTTTCCATCTGGTGTGCGATGCGCGCGACGCTGCGACCGTGGAGAGATTGCGCAACGGAAAGCATCGCGAGGAAAAACCGTTCGCGGTGATGGTGCTGAACACGCGGTCGGCCCGGCATTACGCGCAGTTCTGCGAACAGGAGGCTGCGCTGCTGGAAACAGGTGAACGCCCCATCGTACTGCTGCGCCAGTCGGCGAAGTGTGAGGCTGAGTTGCAGGGCATCGCGCCGGGACTTTCCAGCATCGGCCTGATGCTGCCCTACACGCCGCTGCACTATCTGTTGTTCCACGAATTGCTTGGCCGTCCGCAAGGGAAGGACTGGCTACATCAGGCCACGCCACTGGCACTGGTGATGACCAGCGCCAATCCCGGCGGCGAGCCGCTGGTGAAGGACGATGACGAGGCGCGTAATTCTCTTTTTGGTCTAGCCGATGCCTTCCTCACGCATGACCGCGACATCCTGCATCGCTGCGATGACGGTGTGATGAAGTGGCAGGGCAAGGCGCCGATCTTCGTCCGCCGTGCACGCGGTTACACGCCGCGCCGCATCGTGTTGCCGTTCTCCGGTCCCCCGGTGCTAGCCTGCGGTGCATGGCTGAAAAACACCGTCTGCCTCACGCGGGGCAACGAAGCCTTTGTGTCGCAACACATTGGCGACCTCGACCATGTCGGCGCGCGCGAGATGCTGGACGAGACGGTCGAATATCTCTGCGACATCCTCGATGTGCAGCCGCAAGCCGTGGCGCACGATCTGCACCCAGACTTCTACAGTACGCACTACGCGCAGAGTTTCGCGGAGGAGCGCGGGCTGCCACTGTTCGCCGTGCAGCATCACCATGCGCACATCGTCGCCATCATGGCCGAACACCGTGTAACCGGGCCGGTACTCGGCCTGGCGCTGGACGGCGTAGGCCTTGGAGCCGACGGCTGTGCTTGGGGGGGGGAGTTGTTGCGTGTGGCGGGCACGGACTGTGAACGCCTCGGCCATCTCGTGCCGCTGCACATGCCCGGCGGCGACCGCGCCGCGCGCGAACCCTGGCGCATGGCGGCAGCGGCCCTGTTTGACATGAACCGTGCGGACGAGATCGTGCGCCGTTTTCCGGGGCGGGCGGGTGCGGCGACGGTGACAGACATGTTGCAGCGCAAGCTGAACTGCGTGGAGACCAGCAGCATGGGGCGCTGGTTCGACGCGGCGGCCGGCCTGCTCGGTGTGAAAGAAGTGCAGGGCTATGAAGGGCAGGCGGCGATGCTGCTGGAGGGGTTGGCCGAGCGCCACGGCAAAGTCGAGCCGCTCGCGCCGGGTTACATCCTTACCGCGCAGAACGACCTCGATCTTTGCCCGCTGCTGGTCAAGCTCGCCGACTGCAAGGACACGGCCTACGGTGCGGCGCTGTTCCATGCCACGCTGGCCGAGGGGCTGTGCGGTTGGATGCAGCGCGCCGCCGGGCGCAGCGGCATCAAGCATGTCGCGCTGGGTGGCGGCTGTTTCCTCAACAATATTCTGACGCAGTCGCTGACCGACATCCTGACGGCAGGCGGACTGACCGTGCTGACCGCGCAGCAATTGCCGCCCAACGACGGCGCGATCTCTTTCGGCCAGGCGGCGGTCGCGTTGCAACATCTCAATCAAGGAGCCTGATCATGTGTCTCGCCATCCCCGCCCGCATCGAGGAAATGACCACGCCGGCCAATGCCATCGTCAATCTTGGCGGCGTGCGCAAGGAGATATCGCTGGCGCTGGTGGACGACGCCACAGTGGGCGAATACGTTATCGTGCATGTCGGCTATGCGCTACAAAAAGTAGATCAGGAAGAAGCAGAACGCACGCTGGCGATGTTTGCAGAGATGGGACAGTTGGACGAATTGCGTTCAGAACCCAATGGTACTGCATCATGAAATATATCGATGAATTCCGCGACGGCGAACTGGCCAAGAATATCGTCGCGAACATCCGGCGCGAAGCGGCAACCGACAAGAATTACAGCTTCATGGAATTTTGCGGCGGCCACACTCACGCCATCTCGCGCTACGGCATCGCCGACCTGCTGCCCGTCAACGTGCACATGATCCACGGCCCGGGCTGTCCGGTGTGCGTGCTGCCGATCGGGCGCGTCGACCAGGCGATCCGCCTGGCACGGGAGCGGAACGTGATCGTCTGCACCTACGCCGACACTTTGCGCGTGCCGGCCTCCGACAACCTCTCGCTGATGCGTGCCAAAGCGCGCGGCGGCGACGTGCGCATGATCTATTCGCCGCAAGACGCATTGAAGATCGCGCGCGACAATCCGCAGCGCGAAGTGGTGTTCTTCGCCATTGGCTTCGAGACGACTACGCCGCCTACCGCACTCATCATCAAACAGGCCAAGGACGAAGGCATCACCAATTTCAGCGTGCTGTGTAATCACGTGCTGACACCGGCAGCGATCACGCACATCCTGCAATCGCCCGAAGTGCGTCAGTACGGTACCGTGCCGTTGGATGGTTTCATTGGCCCGGCACATGTGAGCGTGGTGATCGGCAGTCAGCCATACGAGCATTTTTCGAATGAGTATCGCAAGCCGGTGGTGATTGCCGGTTTCGAGCCCTTGGATGTGCTGCAGGCCATCCTCATGCTGATCCGCCAGATCAACCAGGGGCGCGCCGAAGTGGAGAATGAGTTCACTCGCGCTGTTACGCGCGAAGGCAACCTCAAGGCGCAGGCCATGGTGTCCGAAGTGCTGGAATTGCGGCGCAGCTTCGAATGGCGCGGTCTTGGGGAAGTGCCTTATTCGGCTTTAAAGATACGCTCGGCTTACGCCCTTTATGATGCCGAGACGCGTTACGGTATTGGCTACAAGCCGGTGGCCGATAACAAGGCCTGCGAATGTGGCGCGATCTTGCGCGGCGTGAAGAAGCCGCAAGACTGCAAGGTGTTCGGCACGGTATGTACCCCGGAGAATCCCTTAGGTTCGTGCATGGTGTCGTCGGAAGGTGCCTGCGCGGCACATTACAGTTATGGTCGATTCAAGGACATCGAGGTAATCCTGGCATGAATGGCGAAGTAAAAAAAGGTTACGTGCGCGCTCTGGACATTAAGAACGGACGTGTGGACATGAGCCACGGCTCAGGTGGGCGGGCGATGGCGCAGTTGATCGAAGAGTTGTTTGCGGGCGCTTTCGATAATGAGTATCTGCGTCAAGGTAATGACGGAGCACTGTTGCCAACGGCAGGCGGACGGCTGGTGATGGCGACCGATGCGCATGTGGTTTCACCCCTGTTCTTTCCCGGTGGCGACATCGGCTGTCTGTCGGTGCACGGCACCATCAACGATGTGGCGGTGATGGGCGCGAAGCCGCTCTATCTTTCTGCTTCATTTATTCTGGAAGAAGGTTTCCCGCTGATCAACCTACAGCGCATTGTGCAGTCTATGGCAGCGGCGGCGCGCGAGGCGGGAGTGCCGGTCGTGACAGGCGACACTAAAGTGGTCGAGCAGGGTAAGGCCGATGGCGTGTTCATCACCACCACTGGTGTGGGCGTGGTGATGGATGGTGTGGACTTGTCCGGTGCCAATGTGCGCCCCGGCGATGTCATTCTAATTTCCGGCAGCATGGGCGATCACGGCATGGCAATCATGAGCCGCCGCGAGAATCTCGCCTTTGACGTACCTATCGAATCGGATACCGCCGCCTTGCACCACCTGATCGCGGCCATGCTGGAAACTGGCGCGGCCATACGTTGTCTGCGCGATCCGACGCGCGGCGGACTGGCTACGACCTTGAACGAGATCGCCAAGCAATCGTTGGTCGGCCTGACGATCAACGAGGAAGCCATTCCGGTGAAGCCGGTGGTGGCCGCTGCGTGTGAATTCCTGGGTCTCGATCCTTTGTATGTCGCCAACGAAGGCAAACTCATCGCGATCTGCGCCGCAGCCGATGCCGAACGCCTGCTGGCAGTCATGCGCGCGCATCCGCTGGCGGGTGATGCGGCAATCATCGGCGCGGCGCATGCCGACCCGCATCATTTCGTGCAAATGAAGACAAGCTTTGGCGGTCGCCGCAATGTGGACTGGTTGGCGGGCGAACAGCTGCCCAGAATCTGCTGAGGAGATGATGCGTATTCTGTTGCTGACCCATTCCTTCAACAGCCTGAGCCAGCGTATCTGGCTGGAGCTGAAGGCGGGCGGTCACGAGGTCTCGGTCGAACTCGATATCGCCGATTCCGTGGCGGAAGAGGCGGTGGCGCTGTGGCAGCCGGATGTGATCGTCGCGCCGTTCCTGAAGCGCGCTATTCCCGAATCGATCTGGTCGCAACATGTGTGCTTGATCGTTCATCCCGGCATCATCGGCGACCGCGGGCCGTCCTCGCTCGACTGGGCGATCCAGCAGGGGGCGACCGAGTGGGGTGTGACGGTGCTGCAAGCCAACGCGGTCATGGACGGCGGCGACATCTGGTCGGCGCAGACCTTTGCCATGCGCGCGGCGAAGAAATCCAGTTTGTATCGCGGCGAAGTGGCCGATGCCGCCGTGCGCGGCGTGCTGGAAGCGCTGCTGCATTATCCCGATTACATCTGCGGCAGTTGGAAGCCGACATCGGCGAACGATTTCAAAGTGGCGGTACGCGGCATTGAGCGCCCCTCCATTAAGCAGGCGCAGCGCGCCATCGACTGGCAGCTTGACGATACTGCGACGGTGCTGCGCAAACTGAATGCAGCCGACGGCTGTCCGGGCGTGAAAGACGAACTGTTCGGCCAGCCCTGCCACCTGTTCGATGCGTGCGCCGAGAGCGCATACCGTGGCGCAGCGGGCGCCGTGCTCGGTCGCTGCGGCGACGCCGTGCTGCGCGCCACCCGCGACGGCACGGTCTGGATCGGCCATGTGCGCCGCCTCGAACACGATCCCGGCTTCAAGCTGCCTGCCGTCGTGGCGTTTGCCGCCGAGGCGAGGGCGTTGCCGGTTCTGCCAGGCGCGACGAGTGGCGAGATTCGCTACGAGGAACACGGCTGCGTCGGCTTCCTGCATTTTGATTTCTACAACGGTGCGATGTCGACGCAGCAGTGCATGAATCTGCGTGCGGCCTACGTGCAGGCCTGCACGCGGCCGACGCGCGTGCTGGTGCTGATGGGCGGCGAGGATTTCTGGTCCAACGGCATCCACCTCAACCGCATCGAGGCGGCCGACAGCCCGGCCGACGAATCCATGCGCAACATCGAGGCAATGGACAACCTGGTACTGGAGATATTAGGTACCACCGACCGTCTCACCGTTACCGTGATGCAGGGCAACGCCGGGGCGGGCGGCTGTTTCTTTGCGCTGGCGGGCGACCAGGTATGGGCGCGCCAGAGCGTGGTGCTTAATCCGCATTATCGCAATATGGGCAACCTGTACGGCTCGGAATACTGGACCTATCTGTTGCCAGCTCGCGTCGGCAAGGTGCGAGCCTGCGCCATCATGCATAACCGTTTGCCAATCTCCGCTGCTGCTGCCATGCGGGAAAGATTGATTGACGCCTGTTTTGACGACGCTGCTGATGCATTCCGTGCCAGGGTGAAGCGCATGGCCATGGAACTGGCGATAGCGCCGGACTATGCACAACGCCTTGCTGATAAAAGCGCACTCCGCACCTGTGATGAAGCGAAGAAGCCTCTGGCCGAATACCGCGCCGCCGAGTTGGCCGAGATGCGGCGCAATTTCTATGGTTTTGACCCAAGCTATCATTACGCGCGCCATCACTTCGTGTATAAAATCGCGCATGCTTTTACCCCGCGCCATCTGGCATTGCATCGGGAATTGTTTTTATCGACAGGGAAAGTGTCCGGGCAGGAGGATGCGACAATGCAACAACACCCGGCAACAACAGGAGACTCCTGATTCATGGCAACCCAAACCATCATTCTGGTCATCGACGACGAGGTGCGCTCGCAGGAGGCAATACGCCGTACGCTGGATGAGGAATTCAGTGTGCTGACCGCGTCCAGCGCGGAAGAGGGGCGCGCCATCATGGAGCGCGAACGCGTCAATGTGGTGTTGTGCGATCATCGTATGCCCGGTGTGACCGGCATTGATTTTCTCAAGGAAGTGCGCGAGTGCTGGCCGGATGCGGTGCGCATGATCATCTCCGGTTACACCGATGTCGAGGATATCATCGCGGGCATCAACGATGCCGGTATCTATCAATATATTCTCAAGCCTTGGCATCCGGATTCGCTGCTGCTCAAGGTGCGCGCGGCAGCCCAGTTGCACGATCTGCAGCAACAAAGTGACCAGATGAATCTGGAATTGCACACCACGCAACCTGTGTTGCAACGACGTGTAGTAGCGAAACACAAGAAGTTGCGCACCTACTACGAGTTCTCGCGCATCGTCCGTTCGGCATCCAGCCCGCTGAATGAAGTGATCGAATTGGCGACGCGGGTGGCGAATTGCGAGATCGCCGTGCACATTTCCGGAGAATCTGGATCGGGCAAGGAATTGCTGGGGCGTGCCATCCATTATTCCAGCCCGCGCGCGGCGCGCGCTTTCGTCATCGAGAACTGCGGCGCAATGTCAGACCAGTTGCTTGAATCCGAACTGTTCGGGCACAAACGCGGCAGTTTTACCGGCGCATACGAAGACCGCATCGGATTGTTCGAGCAGGCCGATGGCGGCACCATCTTCCTCGATGAGATTGGCGACACCTCGCCTTCGTTTCAGGTCAAATTGCTGCGTGTATTGCAGGAAGGTGAGATTCGCTCGGTCGGTAATTCGCGTTCGCGCAAGATCGATGTGCGCATACTGTCGGCGACCAATCGCGACCTGGAAGAGGAGGTGCGCAAAGGACGTTTTCGCGAGGACCTGTACTACCGCCTGACCCAGTTTGTGCTGCCGATGCCCGCGCTGCGCGACCGCAAGATGGATATCCCGCTGATCGCGCTCGCGCTGCTGCGCGACGCAGTACCGGCAATGGGAAAGGAGATAAATGGTTTTACTCCGGAGGCGCTGGAATGCCTTGGCAATTACCAGTGGCCGGGCAATGTGCGCGAGATGCAGAACGAGATTCTGCGTGCCATCCTGCTGTGCGACGTCGAATACATCGGCGCTCACCTGTTTTCTCCCAAAGTGTTGCGCGCCGCACCGGAGGAGCAGTCGCAGGACATGAGCATCCTCGCCGGACTGGACGGCAGCCTCAAGGACCGCATGGAAGCGCTGGAGGCGCGTGTCCTCAATGAGTGCCTGATACGCCACCGCTGGAACAAGACGCGCGCCGCCACCGAACTGGGTCTGTCGCGCGTCGGACTGCGCAGCAAGTTGGCGCGCTATGGGTTGGAGAAAAAAACGGAATGAGACAAATTCGAAAATTAGCCACAGAGATCACAGGGCACACAGGGAAGTCTGTGGCTATCTTTGTATTGGCTTGCCAATTAGATTTATTCCAGCGGTTCAGACGACAATTTACCATCCGCATCCGTGGAGTCACTTTCTTTTTGGTCACTGTGTTCTCTGAGGCACATTAAGTTTTATCATGAAGGATACCCGGCAAGGACAACCGCTGAATCTGCTCTGGCTGCAATCGGGCGGCTGCGGCGGTTGCACGCTGTCGCTGCTGAACGCAGATTGCCGCAACCTGTTTGATACACTGAAAGGTATCGGCATTAACCTGCTGTGGCATCCCTCGCTGTCGGAGCAAAGTGCTGACGAGGCGCGTAAGATCGTCGATGAGTGCGCCAGTGGTGCGACGAGGCTGGACATTCTGTGTCTTGAGGGCGCGGTGCTGCGCGGTCCTTTCGGTACAGGAGGTTTTCATCAGACCACCGGCGCTGATTCGATGAAGAGCCTGCTCGAACGTCTGGCGCATCAGTCGCGCTACACGGTTGCGGTCGGCAGTTGTGCCGCGTTCGGCGGCGTAACCTCTGGCGGCAGCAATCCTGCCGACGCCTGTGGTATGCAGTATGACGGCGATGCGCAGGGGGGCTTGCTGGGCGAGGATTATCGCGCTGCGGGCGGGCTGCCGGTGGTCAATATCTCGGGCTGTCCGACACACCCGAACTGGGTGATCGAGGCGCTGGCTTTGCTCGCGGCGGGCGGGATGGGTAAAGCGCAACTGGATATTTATCGCCGTCCGCGCTTGTACGCCGATCATCTGGTGCATCACGGTTGCTCGCGCAACGAGTATTACGAATTCAAAGCCAGCGCGCAAAAACCGTCTGATCTGGGTTGCCTGATGGAGAACATGGGCTGCAAAGGCACGCAGGTGCATGCCGACTGCAACATCCGCCTGTGGAACGGCGAAGGTTCGTGCGTACGTGGCGGTTATCCATGCATCGCCTGCACCGAACCGGGTTTTGAAGAACCTGGACATCCCTTCGGCGTCACGCCCAAGTTGGCCGGCATTCCGATCGGCTTGCCGACAGATATGCCGAAGGCATGGTTCGTCGCGCTGGCATCGCTATCTAAATCGGCCACGCCGAAGCGCGTAAAGGAAAACGCTGTGTCCGACCATCAGGTGATCACGCCGGTGAGCAAGAAGACGAGATTGAAATGAAAAACAAGTTCAAAACCATTCACCACAGAGACATAGAGACACAGAGGAAAAATGGAGAATGGCTTTGCCTTTCTCTGTGTGTCTGCGTCTCTGTGGTGAAGGGGGGTGTATGACCCGCCGCATCATCGGCCCCTTCAACCGCGTCGAGGGCGACCTCGAAGTCACGCTCGACATCGAGGTCGGCATCGTGCGCGCGGCCTATGTGAACTCGCCGATGTACCGCGGTTTCGAGCAGATCTTGCTGGGCAAGCATCCACTGGATGCGCTGGTGTATGTGCCGCGCATCTGTGGCATCTGTTCAGTGGCACAATCGGCGGCCGCGGCACAGGCGCTGGCGCAGGGCATGGGTCTGCAGCCGCCGGAAAACGGCCGCCTTGCCGCCAACCTGACCCTTGCGGCGGAGAACCTCGCCGACCACCTGAGCCACTTCTATCTGTTCTTTATGCCGGATTTTGCGCGCGACGGTTATCGTGATCGCGCCTGGTTCGCCGACACACAAGCGCGTTTCAAGTCAGTGACGGGCACTGCGTCGGCGGATGTGCTGCCGGTGCGGGCTAAGTTCATGAACGTGATGGGCTATCTGGCTGGGCGCTGGCCGCACACGCTGTCGTTGCAACCGGGCGGTTCATCGCGCCCGTTGGAGGAGGCGGAAAAGTTGCGGCTAAAAATGCTGCTGAACGAGTTCCGCACCTTTCTTGAACGCACACTGTTTGGCGATACGCTGGAGGCGGTGGCCGCGCTTGATTCGGAACCTGCCTTGTATTCATGGATGCAACCGCGCGCAAAATCGGCAGATTTCCCGCGCTTTTTGCATATCGCGCGCGATCTTGGCTTGCAGCAGATGGGGCGTGCTGCTGACCGATTTATGAGTTACGGCGCGTATGTTGACGGTGCAACAGCACTTTTTCAGCCGGGGGTTTGGTCAGATGGAAAGTCGCACGTGTTGGATATTGGCGCGATCCGCGAGGACGTGAGCAGCAGCTGGATGGCGGGTGATGTCGCGCTCGCGCCGGAGGAAGGGCGCACCCTGCCACAACCGGACAAGCCCGATGCGTATTCCTGGTGCAAGGCGCCGAGACTGTCCGGCCAGGTGGCTGAGACCGGTCCGCTGGCGCGGCAGATGGTGGCGGGCCACCCGTTGGTGCGCGATATGGTCGGGCGGCACGGCGCCAGCGTGACGGCGCGGGTCGTTGCACGTATGCTGGAATTCGCGCTGGTGATCCCCGCGATGGAAATCTGGCTGCAACAGATACGGCCGGGCGCACCTTTCTGCCTTCCCGCGCTGGAATTGGACGAAGTGCGCGGCGTCGGTTTGATCGAAGCGGCGCGCGGCAGCCTTGGCCACTGGATGGATGTGCGCAAAGGCAAGCTGCACAACTACCAGATCATCGCGCCGACCACCTGGAACTTCTCGCCGCGCGATGCGGCGGGCGTGCCGGGCGCACTGGAACAGGCGCTCGTCGGGCTGGCGGCGGAAGAGGGTGGTGACGGTGCACCGCTGGCGGTGCAGCATGTGGTACGTTCGTTCGACCCGTGCATGGTGTGCACGGTGCATTAAATCTTGAAAAACTATCAGCCACAGAGTACACAGAGCACACAGAGAATCCGGCAGAACTCAACATGCACATATCTTTCCACAGAACGCATCCGGTTTTCTCCTGCTATTTCTCTCTGTGATCCCAGTGTGCCCTGTGGCAAATATTTTTTTGAAGGAAGAATATGGAACGCTTCACCATCTCACTAGACGAAAAACTCGCTAGCGAATTCGACCGCCTGATCCGCGAGCGCGGCTATCTCAACCGCTCCGAGGCGGTGCGCGACATGTTGCGCGGCAAACTGGAGACGCTACGCGTGCAGGATAAGCAGGCGCCGTACTGCGTGGCGAGTCTGTCCTATGTATACAACCACCACGAGCGCGACCTCGCGGAACGCCTCACCGGATTGCAGCACGACCACCACGATCTGGTGGTGGCGTCGACCCATGTGCACCTCGATCATGAAAATTGTCTGGAGACGGTGATGCTGCGCGGCAAAACCGGGATGGTGCGCAGTTTCGCCGATGCATTGATCGCCGAGCGCGGCGTGCGCCACGGCCAAGTTAACCTCGTGCCGGTAGATGCAGGGGCCGGGCGCGGCCATGGTCATGTGCATAGCCGTCCGACGACTTGAACACAAGAGCGTAAATGTATAGAAGCATGAATTCACGTGCCCAATCCACTTCGTCCAGATTGCCGCTGCCTACCGCAATCGATTCATTCTCGGAATCGGCCTGGATCGATGTCGTGCGCTCGATGGACGAGGTGTACAACGAGTTACTGCAATACGAGGTGGTGTTGGAGCAAAAGAACTCCGATCTGGAAGAGTCGCAGCAGTTCATCTACAGCATCCTCACGTCGATGTCCGACCTGCTTGTGGTGTGCGATCGCAATGCGGTGATCGAGGAGGTGAACCATTCTCTGCTTGTATTCACCGGGCGCACGGAGCAGGATCTCAAAGGCGCCAAGCTGGGTTCCCTGTTCTCCGACGAAAGCGGGTGTGCGACGGCAAGGCGGGTGATCTCCGGGCTCACGAGCGAGCCGGCCAATGATATTGAGCTGCAGTTCAAAACGCGCGACGGTGGTACCACGCCGGTGGCGCTCAATTTCACGCCGCGCCTATCCGGTTCGGGAAAGTTGCTGGGTGTGGTGATCACCGGCCGGCCGCTGGGAGAATTGCGCCGAGCCTATCACAAACTGCGCGAGGCGCACGAAGAGCTCAAGCGTACCCAGCAACAATTGTTGCAGTCGGAAAAGATGGCTTCGCTCGGCAAACTGGTGGCGGGAGTGGCCCATGAGCTGAACAATCCGATCAGTTTCGTCCTGGGTAACGTGCACGCGATGCAGCGCTACACCACACGGCTGAAACGTTATCTGGATGCGGTGCACGGCGGTACTCCGTGTGAGGCGCTGGAGCAGTTGCGCGTCGAGTTGCGCATCGACCGAATTCTCGACGATTTGGCACCACTGCTGTCCGGAGCGGTGGAAGGATCAGAGCGCACACGCGACATTGTGGACGGACTCAAGCGTTTTTCCGCCTCTGATCGCAATGAGAACGTCGAATTCAATCTAGCCGAGACCATCGAGCGTTCGGTGCATTGGGTGACGCGGGCCGCACCGCTTAACTTCCGTGTGGTGGCCGATTTACCGAAAGAGATACCCGTGTTCGGTTCGCCGGGTCGGTTGCAGCAGGTCATCATCAATCTGGTGCAAAATGCGTCGGATGCCACCGAGGACCGGACCGATCCGCTGCTGACCATCAGCGCCGAACCCGACGCTGAACAGGTCGTGATCCTGTTTCAGGACAACGGGCCAGGCATTCCCGAGCAGGCGCTGGGCAAGATCTTCGATCCGTTCTATACCACCAAGCCAGTCGGCAAAGGGACGGGGCTGGGTTTGTCGATCAGCTACGGCATCATTGAACATCACGGCGGAGAGTTGTCGGTAAGCAATACGCCGGGCGGCGGTGCCCAGTTCAAGCTGTGTCTGCCGCGATCAAAGCGGAGTTAAAGCGGAAAGCAGTTTTCCAGTAGACCGCGCTGTTTGCCGCGAAAATCTGCTGGAAGCGCGAGCATGGATAATTGGGGTTAAACAACTTGTTCGATGGATTTATTCTGTAATCAACGTGTTGTATGAATTTCTGAATTTTCGTTACGGGGGCCAAAAATATTTGCTGTTGTTGGCATAATTCTTGTTAAGAAAATGTACAGATTCTTCTTACGGGGGTGATATGGAAACGGATTTTGGCAGCATCTATCCCTTGCTCGCCTTGGTGCTCGTGCTGGGAATGAAGCACGGCATGGATGCCGACCATCTCGCCACCATCGACGGCTTGACCCGTTTCAATGCCGCAGCCGGGCGCAAAAAGCTGGCGCGTCTGTGCGGTTTCCTGTTCTCGCTTGGCCACGGGATTGTGGTGTGCATCGTCGCTGTCGCCACCAGCCTGCTGTTCCAGCAGGGCGCGGTGCCTGCCTGGATGGACGATGTCGGCGCCTGGGTGTCGGCGTTCTTCCTGCTCTCGCTGGGCGCACTTAACCTGTATGCAGTGTTCTCAACTCCTGCTCACGAGATGGTGCAGATGGTCGGTCTCAGGGGCCGCTGGCTGGGACAACTCAAACATGCCAGCCATCCCGTGCTGATCGCCATGGTGGGTTCGCTGTTCGCCTTTTCTTTCGACACACTCTCGCAAGCCACCCTGTTCTCCGCCACCGCCACGCAATACGGCGGCGTCATGTCCGCATTCCTGCTGGCGGTGTGTTTCATGCTCGGCATGATGGTGACCGATGCCGCCAACGGGCTGTGGATCTCGCACCTGTTGCAGCGCGCCGATGCCACCGCACGCGCCGCTTCGCGCATCATGGGGGTGACCGTGGCCTTGCTTAGTCTGTTCGTGGCGGCGCTGGGCCTGTCGCGGTGCTTCTTCCCCGAAGCATCAAACTGGCAGGAAGGACGCGAGTTGTTCATCGGCTGCGCCATCATCGCGGTAGTCGCCCTCAGTTTTCTGTTTGCGCGCTACAGCCAGCAGCGCGTTTCTGCCCCGGCTTGATTCTCTTTGTGTTGGCTCGTTGTATTTTTTTGGAAGTTGTTATGAAGAAAAATAAATTCGTCTTAACAGCGATGCTGTTGCTGACAGAACGCGGCTTTGCAGCCGGAATCCCGACGCTGGACGAAGTGTCGGTCATCGCCAAATCCACCGATCAACTCGGGGTGGCCTCAACATCAAGCGAAGGCACGGTGACTGCCGAGCAACTGGAGAATCGACCACTGCTGCGACCCGCCGAGGTGCTGGAAGTGGTGCCCGGCCTCATCATCAGCCAGCACTCGGGCGACGGCAAGGCCAACCAGTATTATCTGCGCGGCTTCAATCTCGATCACGGCACGGACTTCTCGACTTCGCTTATGGACATGCCGGTGAACATGCCGACGCATGCGCACGGCCAGGGCTATACCGATCTCAACTTTCTCATCCCGGAATTGGTGGAGCGCGTGCAGTACCGCAAGGGGACTTATTACGCGGGCGATGGCGATTTCTCGGCGGCGGGTTCGGCGCGCATCGACTATGTGCGCAAGCTGGATGCGCCTTACGCGCAGATGACGATGGGCAGCGGCGGTTTCTCGCGCCTGCTGGCGACGGCCTCGCCTGCGGTCAAGGATGGGAATTTGCTCATCGCGGCCGAGGGCTACCACAACGATGGGCCGTGGACGGTGCCGGAGCATTTGCGCAAGGACAACATGGTGCTGCGTTACGGACAGGGACAACGCGACGACGGCTGGGGGGTGTCGCTGCTGGGCTACGATGCTCAATGGACGGCGACCGACCAGATAGCGCAGCGTGCGATGGCAACGGTGGGACGTTATGGCAGCCTTGACCCCACGACAGGTGGCAACACGCACCGTTACAGTCTGTCCGGCGAGTGGGCAGGAACTGGCAACAACAGTTCCAGTCACGCGAACGTCTATCTGGTCAATTATGCGCTGAACCTTTGGTCCAACTTCACTTACGCCACCGATTCCGTGCATGGCGACCAGTTTTTGCAAGCCGACAAGCGCACCATAGTCGGCGCGAAAGCGTCGCATAACTGGCTGCAAGACATGCACGGCATACCGGTCATCACCACCATAGGCACTGGTGTGCGCCACGATGACATCGGCGTGGGATTGTTTTCGACGCAGAACCGGGTAAAGTCGGGAACGGTGCGCGACGACAAGGTGAAGCAGACCAGCGTGTCGTTGTGGGGTGAAACGCAGCTCCAGTGGAGCGAGAAGTTCCGCTCCATCCTCGGCTTGCGCGGCGACAGTTACCGCTTCGACGTGAACAGCGACACCGCCGCCAATTCCGGCAACAAGAGGGATGCCATCGTTTCGCCCAAGTTGTCGCTGGTGTTCGGCCCGTGGGACAAGACCGAGTATTACCTGAATGCGGGTCGCGGTTTCCACAGCAACGATGCGCGCGGCACCACCATCAACATCAACCCCAACCCGCGCCCCGGTATCCGGCCGGGTTGCACGGGCGCAGCGGGTGAATGCAACGGCGATGCCATAGTTCCGGTGCGCCCGCTGGTTCCCGCCACGGGTCACGAAGTCGGCGTGCGCAGCGCGATTCTGCCCGGGCTGCAAACCTCGCTGACGCTGTGGCGGCTGGACATCGATTCGGAACTGGTCTTCGTCGGCGACGCGGGCACCACCAGCGCCTCGCGTCCCAGCCGCCGCCAGGGCGTGGAGTGGGCGAACTACTGGAATCCGGTTGCGTGGCTGCTCATAGACGGCGATGTGTCGCTGTCGAGTGCACGCTTTACCGACAGCGATCCCGCCGGGAATCGCATTCCCGGCGGGATCGAACAGGCCGCTTCGGTCGGTGTGAGTTTGCAGGAAAACGAACCGTGGTCGGCAGGGTTACGCCTGCGCTATTTTGGCCCGCGCCCGCTCATTGAAGACGATAGCGTACGCTCGAAATCGTCGACGCTGGCGAACCTGATGACCGGATACAAAATCAGCAAACAGGTCAGATTGAGCATGGAGGTGTTGAACCTGTTCGACACGCGGGTGAGCGACATCGACTATTACTATGAATCTCAACTAAGCGGCGAAGCGACTCCTGTGTCCGACATCCACACCCATCCGGCCGAACCAAGGATTTTGCGTGCAAGTGTGAACATGAAGTTCTAGCCGCACCGATAGTGGTTAGCTGCTTTCTATTCAAGTTATCAAAGCGGACTGCAACTGATGGGAGAGTCTGCCTAAAGAAGAGGTGAACCCCTTGTGGAGAAGCAGAAAACGTGATTTTTTTGCATCGGCACAAAGGTTGCTGTCATCTAGTGAGGATTCAGATCGAATAGAACTGAATCGATCCAATATCAATAGGAGATGAAGATGGGCTCGATGAGTATTTGGCACTGGCTGATCGTATTGTTAGTGGTGGTTCTTGTCTTTGGCACAAAGAAGCTACGCAACATAGGGAGCGATCTTGGCGGTGCAGTGAAAGGGTTCAAGGACGGTATAAGTGCCGACGAAGAACCTGCGAAGCAAATATGTGAAGCCGAACAAACGATCGAAGGCGAAACTAAGGCTAAGTTGCACAGCATTGCCTGAGCAGGATGAGATCATAGTCGGAAATGCCTCGCGCAATCTCAGCAAAACGGTCGAAGCGGTCAACCCTGTGCTGCGTAGCTGGACATCGTACTTTCAACTGACCGAGGTAAAAGGTGTGTTCAGGAACTTGACGGATGGATTCGGCAGCAAACTGCGCTGCCTGTTATGGCGGCAATGGAAGTGCCCTGCCACCCGGAATAAGCGGCTTCAAGCGCGAGGTTTGGATGAGACGCGGGCATGGAAATCGGCAAGCAACGGGCGTGGCCCTTGGTGGAACGCCGGAGCGAGTCACATGAACGAGGCTTATCCAAAACGCTTCTTTGATGCACTGGGGTTGGTTTCGTTGCTGGATACACAGCAACGCTTCCAGCATGTTTAAGAAACCGCCGTATGCGGAACCGCATGTACGGTGGTGTGAGAGGGCGACGGGGGTAACTCCGTCCCCTACTCGATCAGTACCGACTGTTTATTGATTGTCGGAGAACAACTGTTTCAGCATCCACAGCGAAAAAATGACAGCAGCTGCAGCGGTACCGATAGCAGACAGATCAGCGATCAAAGACATAATATTTCCCCTCCCAGAGATTCAAGTTGAACATAACAACAAAGACAGCGGGGAGAATCGTAGCACAAACATTCGGGTTGGCGATTTTTTGCAAAAGAATACCCGACCCTGTAACTCGGCTACAGGGTAAATTGGAAACCGGGGGGCGGGCTGGGGATTGCCCCCAGCCTGTGTTGGTTACTCTTTAACGAAGAGTTGAAGGGTGATCCAGATGGCAAAACCGACCGCGAAGATGGCGACGCCGATGGCAGTGAAATCTGCGATATAAGACATGTATTCCCCTTTAGGTAAATGTTTTTTTGTAAGATGGCCCAATTGAATCGACTCGAGCCGGAATTATTATATGAGTAGATTGGTCGGGAATATCCCTTTTGTTATGGGGCTGTTCCCGCCTCGGCATCAGTACCATTGAGTGCGAAAGGCAGTATGACAACCAAGCTTTACATCAAGACCTACGGCTGCCAGATGAACGAGTACGACTCGGACAAGATGGCCGATGTGTTGCATGCCTGTGAGGGCATGACGCAGATCGACCAGCCGGAAGAGGCGGACATCATTTTGTTCAACACCTGTTCGATCCGCGAGAAGGCGGAGGAGAAAGTTTTCTCTGATTTGGGACGTGCGCGCGCGTTGAAGCAGCGCAACCCGAATTTGCTGATCGGCGTGGGCGGTTGCGTGGCGAGCCAGGAGGGTGAGGCGATCATCAGGCGCGCGCCCTATGTGGATGTGGTGTTCGGCCCGCAGACCCTGCATCGCTTACCGCAACTGATCGCGGCGCGGCGCGCCAGCGGCAAGTCGCAGGTGGACATCAGTTTCCCTGAAATCGAGAAATTTGATCATCTGCCCGACGCGCAGACCGCGCACGGCACGGCGTTCGTTTCCATCATGGAAGGGTGCAGCAAGTACTGCACGTTCTGCGTGGTGCCCTATACGCGCGGCGAGGAGCTGTCGCGTCCTTTTGAGGATGTGCTGCGCGAAGTGGACGGCCTGACGGCGCAAGGGGTGAGCGAGATCACCCTGCTGGGGCAGAACGTGAATGCGTATCAGGGCGAGACGGAAGAGGGCGATACCGTCGATTTCGCCTTCCTGTTGCAGGCCATCGCCGCAAAGCCCCTGGTGCAGCGTCTGCGTTACACCACTTCGCATCCGCGCGAAATGTCGCAGCGCCTGATCGATCTGTATGCCACCACGCCCAAGCTGGCCGGTCATCTGCATCTGCCGGTGCAATCCGGTTCCGATCGCATTCTGGCCGCGATGAAGCGCGGCTACACCGCGCTGGAATACAAGTCCATCGTGCGCAAGCTGCGCGCGGCGCGGCCGGATATTTCGATCACTTCGGATTTCATCATCGGTTTTCCCGGCGAGACCGATGCGGATTTCGAGGCGACCATGAAGCTGATCGGCGAAGTCGGATTCGATGCCAGTTTCAGTTTCCTTTTCAGTCCGCGCCCCGGTACACCGGCTGCCGAGATGGCCGACGATACGTCGCACGATACCAAGCTGGCGCGCTTGCATCGGTTGCAAGCGCGCATCACCGAGCTGGAGCAGCAAGTCAGCCATGCGATGGCGGGGACAGTGCAGCGAGTGCTGGTGGAAAATGTTTCGCGCAAGAGTGAACAGGAGATGGCGGGCCGCACGGAAAATAATCGGGTGGTGAATTTCGCCGGATCACCGGGCATGTTGGGGCGCTATGTGGAGGTGCGAATTCTGTCCGGGACCCTGCATACCCTGCGCGGCGAAGTGGTGACATGAACGCAACGCCATGACTGACGCCCATAAACTGTCGCTGTCGGTGCAGTACGCCAGCAATGCCAAAAAAATGCCGACGCGGCAGCAATTTCGCCGCTGGGTAAAAGTCGCGCTGGAGCGGGATGTGCAGATGGCGTTGCGCATTGTGGATGAGATCGAGGGGCGTGCATTGAACCTGGCCTATCGGGGCAAGGATTACGCCACCAATGTCCTCACGTTTGTTTACGATGAGCGTTTGCCCCTGTATGGCGATGTCGTGATCTGCGCGCCGGTGGTGGAACGCGAGGCGAAGGAGCAGGGCAAGGAGCTGCTCGCCCATTACGCGCATCTGACCCTCCATGCCGCGCTGCATCTGCAGGGTTATGACCACCAAAAGCAGCGCGAGGCAGACAGGATGGAAGCGCGCGAGACTGCGTTGCTCCTCAAATTACGGTATCCTGCGCCCTATCTCATTAGTTGATGTTTGGTGATGGACGGTTCAGACAGTAGCAGCAACAGCAACAAACCCACCTTGTTGGAACGGCTCTCCATGATGTTGTTGCGGGAGCCGGAAGATCGCGAGCAGCTCATCGCGCTGTTGTACAGCGCCTATCAGCGCAACCTGCTTGATGCCGATGCGCTTTCCATGATGGAAGGTGTGATCCAGGTTGCCGAAAGCCAGGTGCGCGAAATCATGATTCCGCGCGCGCAGATGGATGTCATCGACATCAGCCAGCCGCTGGAGCAATTCGTTCCCTTTGTCATCGAGACCGCGCACTCCCGCTTTCCCGTTACCGATGGCGACAAGGACAACATCATCGGCATCCTATTGGCGAAAGACCTGCTGCGTTACTACGCGGGCGAGGAGTTCGACGTGCGCGATATGTTGCGCCCGGCCGTGTTTGTGCCCGAATCAAAACGCCTCAATGTGTTGCTGCGCGATTTTCGCAGCAACCATAATCACCTGGCTCTGGTGGTGGATGAATACGGCGGGGTGTGCGGCATGGTGACGATTGAAGATGTGCTGGAGCAGATCGTCGGCGACATCGCCGACGAATTCGACTTCGACGAGGATGAAGACAACATCATCCGCAAGGACGATTCGCACTGGCGCGTCAAGGCAGACACCGAAATCGCCGACTTCAACGAAGCGCTTGGCACCGAATTCAGCGACGAAGATTGCGACACCATTGGCGGTCTCGTGCTCAAGGCGGCGGGTCAATTGCCCAAGCGCGGGGAAAATTTTCAGATCGGCGAATGCAAATTCACCGTGTTACGCGCCGATAGCCGCAGGCTGTATTCACTGTCGGTGGAGCGCGCGTTGGTACCTGGCGAAACAGCGGAACATTGAAGCACGCCACGGGGCGGCCAGTTATAAAACTGGTGTATTGCTATGAGGGTGTTGCGGATTCCATGACTTCAGCCGCGGCAACGATGACGCGGTTCCTGCCTTGTTCTTTTGCACGGTACAGCGCGCGGTCTGCGGCTTGAATCAGCTTCTCTGGGCTATCAACGCTCGCGCTTAAGCCTGCCGCACCAATGCTGATGCTGATCTGAATGGTTTGGCTTGCACCGGAGTCCTCAGTAATCTCGATTGGATGCGACTCAACCAGATGGCGCAGGCGCTCTGCCACCAATGCAGCCCCATCGAGGGCGGTATTGGTACAAATCACCAGAAACTCTTCTCCTCCATAGCGCGCGACCACATCCAGGTCGCGCAGAGCAGCCTTAACCATGCTGCCTAAAATACTCAATGTGACATCACCGGCCTGGTGTCCATAGCTGTCATTGACCTGCTTGAAATGATCGATGTCGAGCATCAGCACGGAAAGGTCGAGAGCGTATCTGGTTGAGCGTGCGACTTCTTCCGCAAGGCGACGATCCAGATAGCGCCGGTTGTGAACCTTCGTCAGCGGATCGGTGATGTTCTCGGATTCAAGTATATCAATCCGCCGCAGATCAACAGCGGTTTGCAGCGAAAGCGTTATCGTTGACCACACAAACAGAGAGCCGAATAGAAATATGCCGGGAATGGGGAGTTCGTACCACTCAATCTGTTGGCCCCAAAGTACCACGATGTAGCCCGCATAACCGGCGATGAAGATAAAAACCAGGCCAGTCATGGCCAGCCACTTATTGCGCAGTGTCCCGGCAGGGATGATCGCGATCAGCCTGCGCAGCGGTGCAAGTGTTGCCACGTGAATAATCAGGCCGATTAGAACCAGCGAAGTGGACAGATAAGCGATCATGGTTGACAGCGTATTGGGCGTATATTTTTCAAGTTAGGCCGGGATTTTAAAACTGTGGTACCTCAACGGCAGAACGTATTGCGTGCGACATTATATGGCACAACTTTATGAGTTTGTGTTTGTTTGCGGCGATGGCAGCCGACACCTCTTATTTAGAACCGCTCATCCTCGCCGAGGTAGCGCCACTGCCCCTGCGGCAGATCGCCCAGCCTTACTTTTCCGATGCGCACACGCTTCAATGCGCTGACTCTCAATCCCACCATCTCGCACATGCGGCGAATCTGGCGCTTCTTGCCTTCGACCAAAATGAAGCGCAGTTGATCGTCGTTCTGCCAGCTCACTTTGGCCGGTTTGAGTTTCTTGCCGTCCAGCGACAGACCATGATTGAGCATGGCGAGTCCGTTGCTGTCGATTTTGCCTTGCACGCGCACCAGATATTCCTTTTCGATGGGCGAGTCCTCGCCGACGAGTTGTTTGGCGATGCGCCCGTCCTGGGTCAGCACCAGCAATCCGGTCGAGTCGATGTCGAGCCGGCCTGCAGGGGCGAGGTTGAGGAATTGACTGCGATGAAAACGCAGCGGTGAGGCATCCTGTTCCCAGCGTGTCGAGGCGTCGATCAGCAGGATCGCGGGTTTGTAACCCTGTTCCGCCTGCCCCGATACATAGCCAACCGGCTTGTGCAACAGGAGGGTGACGCGTTCCGCCTGTTTCGCCTGTGCCGCGCGCTCCAGCGTGATCTTTTGCGTCGGCAGGATTTTGGTGCCGAGTTCGCTGACGGTCACGCCGTCCACTTTCACCCAGCCTCTGGCGATGTAGTCATCCGCTTCGCGGCGCGAGCAGAGTCCTTGTGCGGACATGAGTTTCGAAAGTCGAATTTTTTCCATGATCATCCTAATGTGGGGAAAAGCCCGCGCAGGCCGCCCGCGATGAATTCGACCGCGATGGCGGCAAGCAGCAAGCCCATCAGGCGGGTGACGATGGTGCTGCCGATGCTGCCCAGACGGCGCGAGACCCAGGGCGCGACGAGAAACGTCAGCCATACCGTGAGGCTCAAGGCGACCAGCACCATCGCCATCACGCCGTAATGCCCGGCACTGCTTGCCTTGTGTGCATCGACGATCACGGTGCTGATCGCGCCCGGCCCGGCCAGTAGCGGGGTGGACAGCGGCACGATGGCGATGGACTGGGTGGATTCGGTATCCGCATTGTCTTCCGGCGCGGGCACCTGTTTGTGGCCGATCAGCATATTGATCGCCATCAGCAACAGCAGGATGCCGCCCGCCGTGCGGAAGGAGTGGATGCTGATGCCGAAGAAAGACAGGATCGCCTCGCCCAGCAACAGCGCGGCGAGCAGGATGCCGAACACCGACAGCGATGCCACGCGCCCGACCCGTTCGCGTTTTTGCGCGCTCATGCCGGCGGTGAACGCGATGATGATCGGAATGATGCCGACCGGATCGATGATCGCGAACAGGCTGATGAAGATTTTGGTGTATTCGGTGAAATCGAGCATGGGCGCGGGTTGCTTGGGTAATGAGGCGGCGCGAAGTTACACCGTATAATGCGGCAAATCAATTCGCAGTCCATGCCGTGCGCCCATTCATTGCCAATCCCTATCTGATCGCTTTCATCGCGGGCGCGCTCGCCGTGTTGGGCTTTGCGCCGTTCGACCTCTTTCCACTGCCGCTGTTGGCGCTCGCCGTTTTGTTCTGGTTATGGAGTCGTTTCCCGCGCCCGTTGCAAGCCGCAGGGCTGGGTTTCGCTTTTGGCATGGGGTTGTTCATCTTTGGCATCGGCTGGATTTACGTCGCGCTACATGTATACGGCTACATGCATCCCCTCCTGGCGGCCTTGGCAACGGCGTTGTTCGCGGCGGTCAACGCGACACTCCCGGCATTGGCGGGTTATCTCCAGGCAAGATGCCGTGTGTCATCGAATGTGCGCATCCTGTGGTTGATGCCTGCGCTGTGGACACTGGCCGAATGGGTGCACGGATTTTTGTTCACCGGTTTTCCCTGGCTCGCCGTTGGTTATTCGCAAGTGCCGCACAGCCCGTTGGCGGGCTATGCGCCGCTGTTGGGGGTGTATGGCGTGTCACTCGCCGTGGCGCTGAGCGCAGCGCTGGTTTTGTTGCTGTGGCGCGCGCGCTGGAGCGGACCGGGCAAGTTCGCCTTGCTCGTGCTGATCGTGCTCTGGGTGAGTGGCGCCATGCTGCGCACGGTGGAATGGACGCAGGCACAGGGCGAGCCGATTGAGGTCAGTTTGCTGCAAGGCAACATCGCGCAGGATGAAAAATTTGAAGCAGGCACGCTGATCGGCACGCTGGAAACCTATCGCCGCCTGGTGGAAGGCAGCGATGCGCGGCTGATTGTGCTGCCGGAAACCGCCGTGCCGCTGCTGCGCGACAACGTACCGCTGAATTACCAGCTCATGCTGGGCGAACATGCGCGCCGCAACGGCGGAGACATTCTCATCGGTGCCTTCGAGAAAGAGGATGGCCGGTACTACAACAGTGTCTATTCCCTCGGCAGCGCGGAGAGCCAGCACTATCGCAAAAACCACCTCGTGCCCTTCGGCGAATTCATCCCGCTGCGCCGCGTATTGGGCTGGCTCATCAACGAGGTGTTGCAGATCCCGATGGGCGATCTCGCCCGCGGTGGCGCGGCACAAGCGCCGCTGAATGTTGCCGGGCAAAAGGTCGCAGTCAACATCTGTTACGAAGACGCCTTCGGCGAAGAAATTATCCGCGCCCTGCCCGCAGCCACACTACTGGTGAACGTCACCAACGATGCCTGGTACGGCGAATCACACGCCGCCATGCAGCACAACCAGTTGTCGCAGATGCGCGCTTTGGAGGCAGGCCGCATGATGCTGCGCGCCACCAACACCGGTGTCACCTCGGTCATCGGCGTGGATGGCCGTGTCCAGGCCATGCTGCCGCAACACGA